>JAWACX010000103.1:0-6264 GCA_038896575.1 Thermoplasmata archaeon | reverse complement strand
TACAGGGCAACGGAGCCAGAGGCATGGGAGCACATTGGAAACTCCTCAGCCCTGAATTACACTGATAGAAATGTGCGCAATGGCATCACCTATTACTATTATGTTACAGCAGTGAACAGCAATGGAGAGAGCAGAAAATCAAACATAGTTAATGCGACACCTGGTGAGTATCCTGGTGTGCCAGAGAATGTTTCCGCAATTGGGTTTGAGAACAAGATAGTGTTGCGATGGCAACCGCCGGCAGATAGTGGCGGGCTGCCTGTAACTGGCTATGAGATATATCGGAGCAGTTTTCCAACCTGGCAGGGGTATTATGTGAGAGTGGGAAATGTTACAGAGTTTGTGGATATGGATGTGGCAGAGAACACCACATACTATTACAGAATTGCAGCGGTGAATGAGAAGGGGAGCGGAGCACAGAGTGGAGTGGTGCAAGCAACTACATCCAGATTGAATTTGAGCCTTGTAGCGGGTAAAGGGGTGTTGGGCAATGGAGAGAACACCACAATTACAGTTTATGTTGAGCGGAATGCAACGCATGAGCCATTGGCTAAGGTACATGTTATCTTAAGCATGGTAAATCTTACTGGCATGTTGGTGAAAACAGAGGGTTATACAAATGAGAGCGGTATTTTCACAACTGCATTTGTTGCAGGAACCGTGATGAACAGAGAGGAAGGAGTGCTCAAAGCCACAGTTTTTTGTGCGAACTACAGTGTAGTTAGCAACATTACTAGAATCACTCTGTTGCCAGCCCCGAAGTTAAGAGAAATGAAGCTAGTGCTGGAGGCGGATGGAAAGGTAAAGGATGGAAGATGGAAATCTTGCGTGCAAGTTCTGGATGCGGAAAACGGTGTTGGAATTCCAAATGCAACGGTGGAGTTGCGAATAGACAGGTATGGGATAGCTGTGGAAAAAACCACAGATGGGCAGGGAGAGGCTTGGTTTGAACTTAATTTTAGCCAGGGTGAGCCAGGATTTGAGGTGGAGGTGGAGATTGTCGCGAGGAAAGCTGGGTATCTGAATGCAAACATCACCGTGAGAACAGTGCTGGAATTTGAGTCAAGGCAAGAGCTAGCAACCATGGTATCTGGGATTGCTGCGGGCATTGTCGTTGCTGGAGCAATTGCCGCTTTTGTGGTATGGAAGAGGAGAAGAAAAGTAAGAAGATACTGAGGTTTATTGATGGAGCAGGGAACCAAATAACAAATAGGCTAAAGGTAAAAGCTCAGCAATATGATTAAAAAACATGTGCCAGCAATCGGAAAACACCCACGGCTTCATTTGTGTGAATAAATACCTTGAACCAAGGATATGGAGAATGCTTGGCAGTGGGTAAGCTCTCACGAGGAGGAAAGGCAAAGAGCTGAAACCGCCCTGGAAAAAACCATTAACAGTAAATTTTTATATCCAGATTATAATCAGGGTTCGGATGTACAATCCCTCGCTAAGAAAAATTGAGGCTCTGGTGGAGGATTATCTGAAGGAAAAACATCTCAGGGCAGAGGAGGTGGGAGTGAAGCCACTAGTCCTTCTTGCAGAAAACAGGAAATTCCAGAATTTACTTGTGGATGAGATAAATGGCCAGCGAAGTCCAGATTGGCTGTATGATGACGCTGCCCCGCTCTATTTCGCAAAATTGCTGGGTGTTGAGGTTTCGGTAGTTGGTGCCCTCCCGCCGGGTCCAGCATTTCTCACAGAAATCGAGGTTTTGAGAAGTTTGGGTGCAAGAATGTTCCTGGGTGTTTTCGAAGGTATTGGAATCGGTGCAGGCACAGGCAAGCTCTTTCTGGTTGATAGTGTAGCCTGTTTTGATTGGGCTTCCTATAGATATTCTGGTGGCAGAAAGGAGATTAATGCAAGCTATCGGCTCTCCAGGTTTTTGAAAGCAATTTTTGAAATGGAGGATATAAAGGCAGGAGAGGCAAAAGCAGCCTCCCTTGAAACCCCCTATCTTATCCTTGAGAACGACCTCGATGCTCTTCGTGCTGCCAGTGTTACCCTTATTTCCTTCCATGTGCCCTCTCTCTATGCGTTCAGCTTTTACTCAGGATGTGAAACAACCGCGGTTGTGGTAACAAAGGAGGACCTCTATCTCAAGCCAAAAATTTCTGCAGATGAGATATACAGCACTCTTGCAGCATTTCTTGCCAAACACCTGCAGGAAACTGCGTTTGTCTGATTATCTCACTTCAGTCCCTTCCTCTATCTCACGGTCCGCAATTGCCTTGCCAAATTTCATTTCTTTCCCGTCTGGCAATTTTGCAGCAAGGCATAGCGCGGTGCCATCCTTTTTTACCCAGAGTTTTGTGGCTTTGAAATCCTCAATGCTTATCTCACCTTTTGTGCCTTCTAGCACCACAGTTCCTTTCTCAAGCTCTGGTGCAACAATCAGTGAAAGCTTTCCTTCCCGCTCTGCAGCCAGCAACATTCCATTTGACTCTATACCCCTGATTTTCGCCTTCTTCAGGTTTGCTACAACCACAATCTTCTTTCCCACAAGCTCAGTTTGAGAATAGTACTGCCTTATCCCTGAAACAATCTTCCTTCGCTCTCCCCCAATGTCAATCTCAATCTCGTAAAGTCTTTCTGCATTTGGTACCTCTCTTGCGGAGAGAATTTCAGCAACCACAAGATGTGGAATCTTCTGGCTCTCGGGCGTTTCCTTCCCTGTAATCTCAATCTTCTGGAACAATGGCTTAACTTCCCTCAATTCCTGGCCCACGGGCAGGGGCGCATCCAGTTCTTCCCAGGAAGAAAGTGGTTTCAGGTAGCCCAGCATTTTCCAGATTCTCTCGCTGGAGTGGGGCATGTAAGGATAGAACATGATTGAAAGATTCCTGATAAGTTTCAGGAAGACATGGATGGCTGCCTCCGCTTTTTCCCTGTCAACCTTCACCGCTTCCCAGACCTTCACATTCTGGAAACAGGCATTTGCAGCATGCACCAGTGCCATTATCCTCTCAATTCCTGCCTTGAACTCACACCTTGCAATGTGGTCCCCCACTTCCCTCTTTGTCCTCTCCATCAATTCCAGCAGTTCTTTTTCCTCCTTCCCGAGCAATTCTGCATTCAATTTGGGAATTTTTCCACCCATTTTAAGCGCAGTTACCAGCACCCTGTTGACTAAATTCCCATAGGCTCCGAGCAAAACTTTATTTGCATAATTCTCAAATTCTTCCCAGTCAAACGAAGTGTCATGCTTTTCAGGGAGGTGCATCGAAAGGTAGAACCGCAGTGCATCTGGAGGATATCTTGCCAAATAATCCGGGAGGAAGATTGAGGCCTCCTTTGTCTTGCTCTTTGAAATTTTCTCGCCACCAAACTGGAGCCATTCATTTGCTGGGATGTCGTAAGGAAGGTTTAGTTTCTCATCATAGGCCATCAAAATTGCAGGCCAGATTATGCTGTGGAAAGGCACATTGTCCTTACCAATGAAGTAATAATGCCTTGCCTCCCGCTCATACCAGAACTCCTTCCATTTCTCAGGCATCCCTTTCCTTGCAGCCCATTCTATAGAAGCAGAAAGGTAACCGATTACCGCTTCAAACCAGACATAAATTTTCTTGCCCTCCATGTTTGGCAATGGAACATCAATTCCCCACTCAAGGTCCCTTGTAACTGGCCTGTCTTTTAGTCCGCTTTCCAGCAAATTCTTTGTGAAAAGGTAAACATTCTCTCTCCAGTATGTTTTGTCATTTATGTAGTTCTTAAGCCTTTCCTCAAGAGCCGAGAGTTTCAGAAAGAAATGCTCGGTTTCTCTAACTGCTGGCTCTCCCCCACATATCCTGCACTTTGGCTCCAGTAATTCGGTGGCCTCGTAAGTTTTCCCGCAATTACTGCATTGGTCTCCCTTTGCATCCCCTGCCCTGCAGTAGGGACAGACACCAACTACATACCTGTCTGGCAAAAATCTCTTGCAATTTTCACAGTAAAGCATTGGCATGGTTTTGGGATAAATGTAACCCTTTTCCAGCAATTTAAGGAAAATTTCCTGTGCAACCTTCTTGTGGTTTGAATGACTAGTTTCAAAGAAAATATCATAGGAGATTCCGAGTTCGTTCAATGCCCTTGAGTTTATCTCGTGATATTTCTTTGCAATCTCTTCTGGTGTGCTCTTCTGCTCCATGGCTGTAAAGATTATAGGGGTTCCATGCTGGTCGCTTCCAGAAACCATCAGGACTTCGTTGCCCATGAGACGCATGAATCTTGCAAAGATGTCCGCGGGGAGACAAGCACCTGCTATTGTGCCAAAGTGCACAGGCGCATTCGTGTAAGGCCAGGCAACGGCCACAAGGATTTTTGCCATGCTCTGGCATTTATATTACGGTATAAAATGTTTTCTGTCCTGCTGCTTTGTTTGTCTCTAACTTCCCGAAAATTGCGTAATAGGCACAACGATAGCAGGAAACAGATGTGTAACCGTTATGTTTATCTATGCATAACGATTTTTGCCTCCCATGTTCAGAAGAGGGGCAAAGGTTGCGGTTGCTCTATTCTCTCTCCTTCTCTCCATTGCTGGAATTGCATTATTCTGGCAGCTGAACACCGTGAGGCAGGGAATCCTTCTGGCCACTACAACCTCACTGTACGACTCTGGCTTGCTTTCATCCATTCTCCCGGATTTTGAGCAGCAGTACAGGGCAGAGGTTCATGTGCTTGCTCTGGGCACAGGGCAGGCGCTGGAATATGGAAAAAGGGGAGATGCTGATGTCCTCCTTGTCCATGCACCTGAACTTGAGCGAGAATTCATGGAAAGTGGCTGCGGAGCAGAAAGAAGGGAACTCTTCTACAACTATTTTGTGCTCGTTGGCCCAAAAACAAATCCTGCGGGTATCTCTAACGAAAACAACATCACGCAGGCATTCTGGAAAATCTACAATTCTGGTTCAAATTTTGTCTCAAGGGGTGATGGCTCGGGAACCCATTTCCGTGAACTGGAAATCTGGAGGCAACTTGGTATTTCCTTGTCAGATTTGAAGGCCAGGCCATGGTATCTCAACGGAAGTGGGAGCATGAGCACTGCTTTGCTGGTGGCAAATGAAAAGGAGGCCTATGCGCTGAGTGACATTGCAACCTGGGCGTTTCTGCACCAAAAACTTGGCAACCTGAGAAGATTTGAGATTCAGAAAAGTGAGGAGTTGCTGAATGTGTATTCTCTGATTCTCACAAAGGCAGGCATGGAAAGAAATTCTCTCCTTCTGCAAAAATTCAAGGCCTGGTTTGAGAGCGCTGAGACACTCTCAAAGATTGAGAATTACACGGTAAACTCGGAGCAGCTGTTTAAGGTGAGGTGGTGAAAAAATGTGGGAAGGAATTGCTGGAGATGCTGTTCGCTCCCTCCTTGTTTCTGGCTGTGCCACACTCCTGGCCTCTATTTGCGGTGTGCCATTAGGGGTCTATCTCGGGCTTAAAAAAATGCGACGCAAGGGTGCACTCAAAACCATAATCTACACCTTCTATGGCTTTCCACCGGTTGTGATGGGGCTTTTCATTTACCTGCTCCTCTCTTCCTCTGGACCTCTGGGCTTTCTCCACATGCTCTTCACAATTCCAGCAATGATTATTGCCGAGTTTCTCCTCGCATTCCCGCTTGTGCTTGGAATAACAATGAGTGCTGTTGCCTCAATACCAGCAGAGGTTTCAGATGCAATAAATGTGCTGGGCGGGAGTAGGTGGGACACCCTTTATCTCCATTTGCGTGAAGCAAAAAATGGAATTCTGGCAGCTGTAATGGTTGGTTTTGGCTCCGCAATCAGTGAGGTGGGTGCGGCAATGATTGTTGGCGGGAACATTGAGGGCTCCACGAGTGTGCTCACCACCTCAATAATGGTTTCAACAAGGAGCGGAAACTTTGAGCTTGCACTCTGGCTCTCCCTTATCCTTCTCCTTCTCTGCCTTGGTATCTATGGCATCCTTGCGAAGTTGGAGGAAGAAAGATGAGGCTCAGGTGCAGTGGTATCTCTAAAGCGTTTGATGGAAAAATTGTGCTTTCCTCAGTTTCTTTGGATTTGAAAGAGAAGGAGATTTTTTCTGTAATAGGCCCGAATGGCTCTGGCAAGACCATGCTGATGAGAATTCTTTCAACACTTGAAAAACCAGACACAGGGGAACTCCAGCTGTTCGGAAAGAAAATCAGATGGGGAAGTGAACTCCAGGATGTAAGGAAAAAGATTGGTTATGTCCAGCAGAAGCCTGTGCTCCTTGCAGGCACTGTTTTTGATAACCTTGCGATTCCACTCCTGATGAGAGGAATTGAAAAGG
>JAWACX010000102.1:0-6306 GCA_038896575.1 Thermoplasmata archaeon | reverse complement strand
ATTGTGGAGTTGAGCAAATCAATGTAAACCCTTGCAATGTCCAGGCCAAGATTTTCTTTTAACACAACCGGGCCCACGGGGCCAGGCTGCGGAGAGGGTCTTGTTGAGAGCACTGGAATTTCGCAGCCAGCAAGCATTGTGCCATCAACAGCCATGTAGAAGTATGCCTTGCCTGCAATTGCACTTGCATACTCACGCAAATCAATGTTTCGGGTTGCATCACCACTTGCATCACTGCCTTTCTCCACACCATGCCAGTCACCAAAGGCCCCGTCTATTACAATGCCAGAAGGCAAGGAGCCAAAGTATGCTTTGCCACCGCTGCCCACAATCCTGCATGGAACGGAAGTCTCAACGCTTTCAAGGGCAAATTCATATGCAATGCCAGGACTCAACTCATTGGCTCTTGCAATCAATGTGATACCCTCTTCAGTAACCACAATGTTTTCTGCAGTGCTCAGGGTTGCATTACTCACACCCAGATTGTGGAGTTTTACATTGCCGCCCCTTGCCAGTATTCTCAATTCAAGAACATTTTCACCGGCGTTCACAACATCCCCAGCCAAAAAATTCTGGTAAATCACGAGGCTTCCCGCTTCCTTGCCCACCAGTGCCATGCCCCGCTTCTCTGCATAACCATTTCCTTCATAGTGGTGCATTACAACAAGGCATACAGGGTCTGCCAGGCTCCCAATCCTTGCAGAACCTTCCACCACATTCCCGCTCTTTTCAACTCTTACCTCACCAGCATTCTCCCAGGCACTGTAGTTAAGCGCTGGCTGGGTAGATTCACTATTCTGAGTGAACCTTGAAATTGAGGCTGAGCGTATTTCACCTCCGTAGCCAGAAACCTCAATCTTTGCCTCAGCCCCGAGGCTCTCTATTCTGTAGCCAGTGCCTGGATTCCTGTCAGTGTCAACAAAAATTAACAAGGCATCCACACCATTGTTTGCACCGTCAAACAGGTTACCTGAAACAACCGCATAAAAGTAGAGCCTCTCGTTCTCATAATAAATGCTGTACTCCGTGATGTTTATATCTGCAAGCACCGCAGTCTCTGTATCCTTGTAAACCGCAATCCCCTGCCAGTCCTCAATATTCCCATCAACCCTTATTCTGCCAGATGGCTGGAAGGCATACCAGAGCACGAGGATTGATGAGAGCACAAGAAAACCAACAAGGATAATGGAACCAACCTTTACACCCTTGCTCGGAAATCCTACCTTTCTCCCGGGTTTTTGGGTTTTTTTGACTTTTTTCTCAGTCCTCACCTTTTTCTCAAAAACGACACTTGTGCTCACCTTTGATTTCTCGATAAACTCCTCTGCCTCCTTCAATTCTTTCTCCATTTCCAGCAGCTCTTTATCCGTTTCGCTCTCCCCTGTTTTTTCCCTGCCTCCCTCGCTCTCCTTCTCTTCCATAGCAATAGCAATTTTTTTAACCCTGAACTCAGAAAACGGCTTTTTTTCAGAAGAATCTGCGAGAGCGGCCTTGATAGCCCTTGCATTCTCCTCTCCAATACCTTTAATCGCTGCCAGTTCCTCAAGAGTTGCTTTTTTCAGTTCTTCAATAGAACGATACCCAGCATCATAAAGTTTTTTTGCTTTTGTGAGCCCTATTCCCAGTGCTCGCATGAATTCAGTTAAGACCTTCTTTTCATCCTCGGGCTCCATTGTCCAAGACCCTCCTGTGTTTTGAACGAAATTGTGCAGAAATAAAAAAACCTTTGGGTCATTGCTCACATTCTATTGCTCGAAGAATTTCCTTCGCCTTCCCAGCCCATTTTCGGTTACCGATTCCCTCGAAAAACTGGCACACCTTTTCAACCAGATTTCTATCCTCTGTAAGTCGCCCCAGTTCCAGCATCGCTTTGTAATAGCTGAAATCTTCAATTCCAACATCTTCGTAGACCCGGAGGGCCTCTCTCAGGCATTCTATGGCTCTCGCAATCTCTCCTCTCTTTGCATGAAGTATGCCCTCCAGATACCAGGCATAGGCAGCAGTCTCCTTCTCCCCCAGTTCCTCAGCCAGCTCCTTTCCCTCTTTGAGATGTTCTGCACCATTTTCCAGTTCACCTTTTGCAATGTAAACTTCTGCAATTCCAATCCCTGCTGAACAGGCATCTGAACTAGCTTCAATCTTAGAGGCTATATCCATTGCCTTCTGATAAAACATCAGTGCCCTTTCATAATCATCCAGTTCAAGGTAGAGTTCAGCGAGCCCACGGTAGGAATAGATAATCCCATGAACATCGCGAATTTTCTCCCTTATCTCAAGAGATTTTCGATAGAATTCCAGGGCTTTTTCATTATCCCCCATTACACCATACACCACCCCCAAATTGTTGCAGGCCAGAGCAATTCCCCAGAGGTCTCCGAGCCTCTCACATATTTCCAGGTCTTTGGTGTAATGTTCAAGCGCTTTTGCGTACTCCCCTTTATCCAGATAGATTATTCCTATGTTATGGCGGGTTGTTGCAATACCCCAGATATTCCCTATCCGCTCCCAGAGCCTGAGGCTTTTATTGTACCATTCAAGGGCCTTCTGATGCACTCCCCGGTCTCTCCAGATTATACCTATGTTGTTGGAGGTAGCTGCAAGACCGTTCACATCATTTATTTTCTCCCTGATTTTGAGAGCTTTTTCTAGGAATTCCAGGGCTCTTTCATAATCTCCCATGTACCAGTAGCAGGTGCCAATCCTATGGAGTGCGTTTCCCTCCTCCTTTTCTGCCTTGTACCGCTCAAATAATTCCAGGGCACTCTCTTGCAGTTCAATAGCCCTCCTGTAATCTCCTCTCCGCTCTAACACATAGGCTTTTGTGCTCCAAACCCTACCAAGCTCAAGCTCTCCTTCCTTTAAGCCAGTTAATTCCTGCTCTGCCTTCTCTGCCTCCCTCCATGCGTTCTCATAATCTCCCTTGTAAATGTAAATTCCTGATTTTCTTCTGTAATTTTCCCCGGCTTCAACAGGATTCTGGATAAGCCCAGTTCTTTCGTTTAAGGCCTCAAGGGCCTCATCAAATCTTCCCTCAAGTTCCAGGACGCCCGCAAGCTCCCCTAAAACCTCAACCTTTATTGCGCGCTCCTCTTTTTCAGCCCCAAGGGCTTTCAGCACACCCTCAAAAAACTCAACTGCCTCTGCATTTGCAAATCTCCTGGCCGCTAATTTTCCAGCCTTTAGCCCGTATTCCACAAACTTCTCCTTGTTCCCGGCGCTTGCGTAATGCCTCGCAATTGTGCCCCACCAATTTTCGTCACTGCTGTGCAATCTCTCAATAGCCTCTCCTGCTTTCTGGTGAAACACTCTCTTCCGCGTCCCTGAAATATCTCCATACACCACTTCCCTGACAGTGTTACTCCTGAACTTGTACCCCTCCTCAAATTCCTCGGTCTCAATAAGATAATTCTGGGCAACAAGTTCCTCAATTGCATCCAGCAACTCACCCTCTTCCATACTTGCAAGTTCTTTCAAAACCGAATACTCAAAAACCCTGCCCAGAAGCGATGCTGTTGCTAGAACCTTTTTTGCCTTCTCACCCAGCCTTGAAACACGGAATTTCACGAATTCTCTTACACTACCAGGAAGTTCCATTCTCTTTATTGCCTCCATCTCCCTGAGACCAAGGCTCTGAAGTGCGGTTAAAAACTCAACCACAAAGAATGGATTCCCGGAGGTTCGCTCATATATGTAACCTGCAATTTCCCCGGCCTCCCTGAACCCCGCGGCCTCAACAATGAGCTTGACTTCTCTCTCACTGAAATTTTCAAGTTTCAGCGTTGTACAGATCCTCTCAATGTTCATATTTCTCAGTGTTTTTCCAAACTGGTTTTCTCCCTCCGCATGCTCTTCCACATATGTGGCGATTACAAAAATTCTCTCATTTTTTATGTTTCTTGCCAGATAATGGAAGAACCCTAGGGTTGCAGAGTCTGCAAGATGCAGGTCATCAATAAAGAAAACCAGAGGCCTTGTCCTTGCAATGCCAAGGAACTGGGTGAGAAGGAATTCCATAACCCTTGTCCGCTCCCTTACAAGTCCAACAGGTGTTTTCTCTTCAATCTCAATCTCCTGAAAACCAGAAAGCCCCAGGGGAACATAGGCATCTTTTTCAGCCAGAGATTTTGAGTAATTTTCAAGTGCGGTTGTGACTGGAAAATATGGAGGCTCTTTCTCTCCCAGGCAGAGCGAGGAAAGCACTGCAAACTCCTCTTTCTGGCAAATTTTTATGAGTTCCTCTGAAAGCCTCGTCTTCCCAACACCACACTCCCCTGTGAGGAGGACTGTAGAACCACTGCCTTGTCTTGCCCTCTCAGCTCTCCGGCTTAGAAACTCCAGTTCCTTTTCTCTTCCAACAAACGGCAGGAGTAAACGATACATGGAACTCCAATCATTGAAATGGGGATTTGATATTTATCAGTTATGGGTGCTCACAGGTGCTTCCATGCCCTCAATATTGATTTTGGAACTCACGGGCCTTGCTCGTTGCTCCCGACAACTTTCTCCTCTGAGTCTTGGGCTGGTTGAGTGCCCTGCTGTTCCTGGCTTTCCATCGCGGCCTCTCCCTCCTTCAGCACAATCCCGACCCTGTTTGCAATCCACTTCCTTATTTCCTCCTTTTTCCCGCTTGGAATTCCAAAGTAAACGAGGAATTTTCTTGTGGTGGTGAGGGTAAATGTAGCTCCAGCTCTCCTTGCCCTTATCAGTTCCAGCCTCTTTAACTTCTCAATGTGTTCATACACCTTTGAGCCCACCATCTTTGAAAGCAGGCTCTGCTTCAGGGGTTGATAGAAGGCAATCAGTGCGAGAGTTTTTATTTCATCCTTCTCAAGTTCTGGCATTGCCACAGGCACAGCAACACCCACGAACTCTGGCTTCAGCCTCATCACATACTTTGTTCCAACCCTGCCAATCTCAATTGCAGTATTTGCCTTCCTGTATCTCTGCACAAGTGCCCTGCACCCTTTCCTCACCTCCCGCTCCTCCACACCAAGCATCTGCGAGATTTCCCTTACACTGAGTTCTCGGCCTGAGGAGAAGAGGAGGGCCTCAATCAGAAGCGAAAGGTCAGTTTCCATGGTCTCAATCAGTTATTCAGAACCTCTATATATATCTCACCATACGGAATTTTTTCCTGCCAGATTTTAATCTTGTTCATCTTTGCAAGATGGAGCAACGCAACAAACATTCCCACGATTGTGCTTCTGCTCCTGCACCCATTGAGCAAGGAGCGAAATGTGAAACTCCCGCGGGTGCCCTCAATTTTTGGCCAGAGTGCGTTGATTTCCTGCTCTATGGACTCCTCGTGAACCTTGATTGTTGGTGTGGTTTCAAACCTCTTTACATTTGCCTTTCTTAACTCCTCAATCTGCAATCTTCGTTCCGCTTCTACCCTTGCTTCATCAAACGCATTCACAAGCTCCATAAGCGTCACAGGTCTTGTGCTCGGATGCAGTGCAAGGGGCTGGATAGCTGGCTCTTCAGAATTCAGCACGATGTTTGTGTAGTCCATCTCTTCTGGTGTGCTCCAGAATTCCAATCCTAAATCTGGCTCCTCAGGAGGAGGTGCTGGTGGTTCTGCCTTGAGCCTCAGCGTCTCGCTCTGAATTTGGAGGATAGCCCAGGCCATGAAAATAATTCTGCCAGCAGTGATAAAATCTATGTCCTCACTTTCCTTGAGTTTCTCCTGATACATTTTTGCAAACTCTACAAGGTCTATGTTCCAGGGGTCAAGTGCATGCTCAAGCACGAGTTCAAAAATCGCTGCCAGTGCACGGTCAAATGGGTTCTGGATTGAGAGAAAGGTTCCAGTGCCAAGGCTCTCAACAAGGTTCAGGTAATAGTCAATCTTCTTCTCATCCTTTTCGCTGATAAGCGACTTGTAGAAGAGGAGATGGTCCAGCACATTTTTGACAACATCCGGGTCAAATTTCGCAGTCCTCGGAGCACCTGCATCCAGATTCTCATTTTTTCCTATTTCACAGACTGTTGATGTGTTCATTTACACCACCCCTTCTGACTCTTCTTTTGGTTTTTCCTCAACCATATCCTTAATTTGATCGAGCTGGAGGGCTACAACCTTGGAGGTTCCGTTTGGTTCCAGGGTTACTCCATACAGCCTGTCTGCATACTGGAGCGTCACTTTGCGGAGTGAAATCATGATGAACTGGGCCTTTCCAGAATTCTTCTTTATCATCTTTGCAACTGTTTCAGCGTTTATGGCATCAAGAAACATATCAACCTCATCAAGGAAGTAGAAGGGACTGGGGTCATACTGCTGGATTGCGAAGATGAAGGCAAGCCCTG
>JAWACX010000101.1:0-6311 GCA_038896575.1 Thermoplasmata archaeon | reverse complement strand
TCCCATCCTGGGGCAAATGGGACACACTGCGAACGCATCATTCCTGCTTACGGAGGTTTTTATATGCTATATTAGAATAAAGATTTGTAATGGCTAATCTTTATGACCCATCAATCCGATAGGCTTACCGATTTTAATTTGTGTTATTTCCCGAAAGCATAGTATATCTTGTCCTTGTACTTCCTGGTGGTCACATGCATGGTATAAGGAATAGCGAGGCCATATATATACTTTTCGTTTTATAGCATACGAAAAGCGTTCTAGCCAGTATCTCAGAAAAAATGAATTTGCGAAACTTCGGCCTAACAACTTCATCAGCACCTCCGGCACCTGTTCGTAGCAGTTGGATACGCTTTTTGAAGTTTTTTCAGAACACCTATTTTCACCAGCCTGTTTTGGAAGCCTCGTCTATCACAAGAATTCTGTTTCTGGTGAGAAAACTCCCTTATATCATCTGGAGTGAAGCCAGGGCGTTGGGAGGAAACTGAAAGCGTCAGTACTGCTTTTTCTCAGTTGCCTTTTCTTCAGCTTTCTTCTCCGCCTCATCTATTCCTTCTTCTTCCGACACCTTTCCCACAGTCTGTGGTTTCTCTCTTCTTCCTTTAACCAGGATGTATACCAGGAGCAGAAGAATTACTATTGCCTCCAGAACAGCGATCATCTGCCAGATAAACCATGTATTCATTCCTCCTTCCTCTATCACCACAACGCTCTCTGTTGCTACATTGTTCTGAGTGTTGTTGTCTGTGAGATTTGCAGGTAGATTAACCTCTGCCCTTACCTTTTTTGTGCCCGGCGAAAGCCAGATGTAGGTGAGATTCAGGATAACTCCTGAGTTCGGCTCTATGACCACTGTTCTGGTATCGTAGATTGCATCGTCAATGTAAACACTCAGGTTCACCTCCGCTCTGTAAACACCATTGTTTCTCAGTGTAATCAAAAGTTCAGCTGGTGCCATCACCTTTAAACTCTCCGTTAAAACCTTTACCTCAACACACACATCGCACACAGCAGTGCTGACCGTGGCATTCAAGAGGAAGCCATTGTTTGTTTCATTTACTTCTCTTATTGCATTTTCTCTGTCTACCATTGCGGTGAGAACTTTTGAGCCAGTGTAATTGGGTGTCCATGTGAAGTTTATCTTGGCTGCAACTCCAGGATTTAACAACGGGATTCTTGTCCTGGCAATTACATCAGCTCCAGCTAGAATTTCAAGGGAAAAGTTCTCTGCCTTCTCATGTCCGTTGTTTGTGAGGTTTACAGAAATCTGGGTTTCAAAGCCATAGAGTATCTGGGATTCGATGAGGAGCCCCTCAACTGAGAGGTCGGGTAACGGCAGAACCTCAAGAGTTTTAGTAACTTCATTGTTGGCTTCGTTGAGTTCTTTAACCGTGTTCTGGATATCTGCCCTTACTTCAAGCAATTTTATGCCTGGCTCAGCCCTCATCTTTGCACTGCAGACTATCTTTTCCCCTACACCGAGTTGAGACACATTGGTTGTTGCCACCACGGCACCATCTATCAGGAACGCAACAGTAAAATTACTGGCCAATACATTACCGGTATTCCACACAGTGGCGTTCACGATAATGTCCGTAGCTTCATCAATTTCTTCAGGTGAGAATTCCAGCGCCTGCACAACAAGGTCTGGCAACGACGCCACCTTAACAACCTGTATGGCTTCGTTGTTTTCCTCACTCAGTTCCTTGAGATTGTTCTCGGGATCTAGCTTCACCGAAAGAATGTGTGTTCCCTCAAGGAGGAGGCACTTTTCGGTAATGGTGAGATTTTGGGCTGGGGCTAGGGATGGAATTGTATAGGTTCCAAATTTTGTTCCGTCGATGTAATAAGCAACTGTGATGTTTGTGGCAGTCTCCCAGCCACCGTTCTTTACAGTGAGATTTACATATGCATCGGTTCGTACATCAATTTTTTCAGGGGAAATGCTCAAATTCTCTATTATCATATCAGGCAATGGGGCCACCTCAATTGTTTTTGTGGCCTCGTTGTTGGCTTCGCTTATCTCCCTGATTTTGTTTTCAGGGTCAGCTTTAACTGTAATTGTTCTCTGTCCATGCTGTGCAACGCATTTTCCACTGAAAAGCAAACTCTCATTCGGGTTCAGGGTAGAAACTTTGTCCACTTCAAACTCAGCCCCATCTAAATAGAAGCTGACTGAGAGATTGTGGGCTGGTGCTGAGCCTGTGTTGAACACAGTAGCGGTTACCATAATCTCAGTAATCTCATCAATTTCTCCAGGGATGATGGTCACGCCCTGAACGACGAGGTCCGGTAATGGGGAAACAAAAATGCTGAACAAAGCTTCATTGTTGCTCTCGTTTGCCTCAGCCACCGCATTCTCGCCATCTACCACAAATCTCAGCAAGTGCCAGCCAGGATTTGTGTTCATGCTGAAATTGTAGGAGGCATAGGAATATGCTGGAACCAACGGGATATAGCCAGCTGAAATGGTTTTGTTGTTTTCAACCACCTGGAAAGCTATGTTGTAAACAGCTACGCCACCCAGGTTGTACACTTTAGCAGAAAGATTGAAGTCATGTCCATGCTCTCCAGTTTCGTTCGTTATGTTTGCTGGCGAAATCTCAATGTCCGGGAGAAGGGCAAAGGTTATGATTGCATAGTTGTTGTTTTCCTCTGTCTCCATTACTTCATGGTCTGGGTCAACAAATACCTCAATCGTGTTTGTTCCAGGCAACGGTGTGAACTGGTGAGTTATGTTGATTGAGGAATTGGCAGGAATCTCTTTGGTGTAGAGAGAAATTGCAGTGTTGTGCATTACCTTTATTTTTGCTGTAGCATTGACATTGCCCAGGTTTGCTATAGTGAGCGTGGCATTCGTCTGACTGCCAGCCACTATCACTGCTTCCAGCCCGATTGAACCTGCAACAAAATCAGGAAGATTTGCATCTACATAAATTTGCTTGGTTGCATTGTTGTTTGTCTCGTTCTCCTCCGCAATCAGGTTCTCAGGGTCTAAATGCACAGCAAGAGTATGGTTGCCGCCTGATGCAATCCATTGGGTCTGAACAGATGCGGAGTTCCTTGGTTTTATTTCTGGAATTGTGATGTCCGTTCCGAGGAGAATCCCATCCAGATAAAATCGCACTTTTGGATTTACTGCCTTCCCATCACCAAGATTGTTTATTTTTGCAGTAATTGTCAAAAGTTCGCCGCTCACTGGCACGGTGTTTGAAACCGTGATGTTTGTTTCGGAAATTTCAAGGTCGGGCTTTCCTACATGGATGAAGATTGTGGCGCGGCTGTTCGTGTTGTTGGAATCTGAGGGATTTGAATTGGAAATTACCACAGTGAGATTGTAGTAGCCCTGCTTTGCAACCCATGTGGTGTTTAATGGAATATTTGCTCCATTGGAGAGGTTTGTTATTGGGATGGAGGAAATCAACGCCCCGCCTTGCTCTGGTGGATTCTCATAGAAGCTCACGGTTGCACTGTCCAGAACATCGTAGCCCAAATTCCCGATCTCTGCTGCAAGACCAACAGACTCACCTTCGTAGGGATTATAGTCAGATACAGAAAAGTTCGTGATAGCAGGGTCCACAAAGGGCTCATACGAAATCCCGAGTTCTACTGGTGGATTTAGGCCAGTAGTGTAGGCAATGTGGAGTTTGGCTACACTGGAGAACTCTATCCCCATAGGGAAGCCATAATTGTTGGAAATTCTTGTGAGATTGGTAATTATGTTTTCACTCTCTCCGATCACTGCGAAGTGAGGTCTCATATTATGGTTACCATCAGGATAGTCATATGCTGAAGCAAAGTAAATTCTTTGATCTCTGTAACATGCATAACCTGGCTCTGCAAAAAACCCACTCGGTGTGTTGATTAAGGGTTCAAATGTTTGTTGAATCGCTCCAGACGGCGAGAGCCTTGCCGCCCAGATTCTTGTAGCACTTGAGGAGTACCACTGGTGCCAGAATAGATGTATTCTCCCAGCTGTATCTACAACAAGTGGGCCATTGGATGACCCATCCCCATAATTCTCCAGACAAACTGGAGCGACTACAGTACTTCCAGTAGTTACATTGAATGAAAGATAATACTCATCTGAAAGCCAGCCCCCACTTGCAACCATATCTCCATAACTAATATGGGCAATTGATTTCTCTCGCTCTATCAATATTCTTGGAAATTCTGCTGGGGCATCCCCATTAATATAAAATATTTTTCCAATGTTTCCTCTGTAATTCCAATCACTCTGGACACCATTTGAATCTATTCTCGTTATCATTGCTCTGTTTGGTTGGCTTCTGCATATCACCACATATATATTCCCATTCGCATCATAATCCATTCCGAATGTAACATCTGTTGCCGTATATACTCCAAAATTACCAATAATGTTGAATGGAGCAAGAAGAATATTGCCATTTGTATCTACCTTCATGTAATAAACATCATAGTTTCCTGTTTCGTTTGATGAGAAGCAAATGTGTAGTGTACCTGTAGCAAAAAGAATCTTCGGGTATTTCACAAACCCAGTGGATGGAGAATATAGCAGAATTTCATCTGTAGCTGCAGTATGATTTGGATAGAATTTTTTGTAGTAGAGGTTCTGTTTTGTTCCCACTTGTTTTGCAAAGACCGTATGGATACAATCTTGAGCATCTATACAGAATGAGAAACTGTTGTCCGCACCTGTGGCTATCTGCATGTATTTGTGACCTGGGAGGAGAGTAGTGCCAAAGGGGATATGGGTGCTTACACCCTCGGTTGACTGAGGACTCAGAACCACATTCGCAAAAAGCAGCAAAACTCCAATATAAACTGCAATTTTCTTCATCATAGATTTACCCCCTGTAGATGGGAGATTAAATACCAATAGATAAAGTTTACTCCAAAATCTATATCACATAGTTGGATATTTCCTCTTTTGTGAAGCTTGCATATGTGAGTAATCATTTCTGGCCTATTACTGGTGGAATTGAACAAGTGATGTTAGATGTGGCAAAAGAAATGATGAAACGTGGGCATGAGGTGAATGTCCATTGTTCGAACATATCACCAGATTCCAAAAAATTGAAATCTTATGAGGAACATAACGGCATCAAGATATTTAGATATCCATACAAGCTCAGAATTGGGTATTACGCTTCATTGTTTGTACCCAAAATTACCGGCGTTGATATTATCCACTTAAATGGCTTCGGAATGTTGACAAACGACTACCTAGTCAGAAAATACCACAAAAAACTTCCAATCGTGTTTTCAACAATGCACGGTGTCAAAATTCCAACAAAAAAAATCATGAACAAAATTTATCACACACTTTATTTCCACATTATTGGTTTGCACACGCTCAAACTTGCAGATAAAATCACCACACTTCAAGAACTGGATATACAGCGACTAGAGGGTATGGGAATTCCGAGAAAAAAAATGGAGGATGTACCTCCGTTTCTTCCAGATGAATTGTTAGGAAAGAAATGGGAATTAGTGAACAAACCATTCGAAAGGTATATTATATTCTTAGGTAGATTGCATATTGAAAAATCACCTGTGCATCTTCTCCATGCATTGAAAAAAATTAAGAGAGAGAATGTTGGACTTGTTTTTGTTGGACCTGATGATGGAGAACTGGTGAAGCTAAGACAGGTATCTGTAAATTTGATGCTGGAAAAGAGGGTGAAATTCATGGGAAAGGTTGATGAGGAGAAAAAATATGGCTTGCTCGCGAATGCAGATCTTTTGGTTTTACCCTCTATGTACGAGGGATTTGGTATTGTTCTCCTCGAATCCTGGGCTATGTCCAAGCCTGTTATTGCATCTCGTGTGGGTGGTGTTCCCTACATTGTTAGTGATGGCAAGGATGGGCTGCTTTATGAGTGGGGTGACATAGATACACTTGCAAAAAAAATTGAGTTTTTGTTGGAAAACGATGAGGTGCGGAAAAAAATGGGAGAAGCAGGAAGAAAGAAGGTGGAAGAGAAATACACCAGGACAAAGGTTGTGGATAGAATTGAAAAGATATACAGAGAATTGCTTGAAACAAAATCATAGGTATTTCTCAACGTGCACAATATGTTATCCCCGAAAAATTTCGCCGTTTTAATTGGAAAAGAGATTAAAGGCATGAAACTCAGCCAACAGGATGTAGAGCACATTATTGCGGATGTGGTAAAACACAGACTTTCCACCAAAACTGTTGCCAATCAATTTAGAATCTCTCAGTGCATTACACATTGACTGGTACCACAATGCTAAAGGACAGTGGGTCTGTGCAATAATTGATGATGCAAGTAGAATGTTATTAGGAATAAGAGAATGCGAAG
>JAWACX010000100.1:0-6311 GCA_038896575.1 Thermoplasmata archaeon | reverse complement strand
ATTTCCTGGGGAACTTGGACTGGATAGTAGCCACCTCCGTAGGTAAAGAAACCGCCACTTTGCTGTGGCATCTGCTGGTGGGGGTATGGAGCTGGTAAGTAAGGCTGGGGCAGGGTTTCCTGAGGCGGCTGACCCTGGTCTGCGGTTCTTGTCCATCCTCTATTATTCATCATATTCCTTCACCTCACACAGTAATTCTTTTTTCCTCCTCTTCTGCTTTCTTCCTTCTATATCTGTAATACCATGAGACAGGAATTGCCAGACCTGTAACCACTCCTACGGAAATCGCAAGTGGTAAATAATTCTCAGAGAATGTATTAATTTCAGCGTATACCGGTGGTTTATCTGGTTCGTTGAAATAAAATGTTATTGTTTTGTTTGATTCGTTTGTGAGCTCATATACCACAGTTTTTGTAACACCTTTGTAGGTAACCTCAATCGTATAGTTTCCCAAAGCAAGGAGCTGGAGGTCAGTGCCTCCAGTCACATTTGGATAGGCAAAACCCATTACATTTGTGTAGGTGTGACAATCCCAGCTCTCATTGTAAATTTTCACCTCTGCTCCTTTCACATATTTGTAGGCTTTCTCATTGTTATCATAGTTCAGCACAACCACATAGAACCAGGATAAGGTTTTGCCGCCTGGGCCTGTTACCGTGTAATTCACCGTGTAGTTGTACTCCCTGGATACTGTAACATTCAGAAGAATGTCATAGGCCTTTATCCTGAACTTTACCGAAATACCAGGTGGGAGTCCTTCTATTACATAATACCATGTTGTGGAGTTGATTCTCTCAAATACATCCACACCTGTTGAGGGCTCCAACCCCTGGGCAGAGAGTGTATACTCTATATAGGCTGCATAGATACTCACATTAGAAATTCTTGAGATGATAGTCACATTCACAGCCTCCCCTGCAGAAACTGTTGCGTTTGGTCTCTCTATAACATCCGGTGTCGTCCGGACAATAATATTCTGCTCGAATTTCGGGTATTGCCAGGTGTTATTCTTTGATACTATGTAGGTGTAGTTTTTTGATTGCAAGGCTCGTGAGGCATCTCTGGAATCGTCAAAGGCTACAATGTAGAAGGTAATCACAGTTTCAGGGAGATAACCTGGAATCGGGGATGTGAGTTTCATTCTGAAGGAATTTTCCGGGGTAAATGGCCAGTTATTATACCTATAAACCTGGGACCCCTCCTTCACTGTGAAATTCAGATATGCCGTGCCTATCTTTATTCCACATTTTGTAGAATCTATTGTAAGCGAGACCGGGTCATAGGCATTTGGTGCAGCCCCATTTACCACATCTGGCTCTCCAATGATATCAATGCATTTTTCAAATGCATCCTCAACTGTGTTGTTGTAGGGCCAGGCACCCTGGACTTTGTAGTAGTAAATTGGAGAAACAAGGGTTGCTGGGGTGCTGGAATAATTCGTGACCTCAATTCTCCACCACACCTGGGAGCCTGGAGGGAAATATTTTGCGTTGTTTATTACACAATAGCCTGAATAATCATCAATTCTCCGAAATGTGAAAATACCCGGGTTCATGTTTGGAATTTTTCTTCCATCCCAGTAGACAGCAGAGGTTATGTTTATCACCGCAACATCCAATGCAGCAATCTCGTTCTTTATTCTCACAGTTACATTTATGTTTTGATTTTTTTCAGGCATTGAATTACCAACAGGAGGAATTGCTGGAGATAGAGTGAATTCCACAACTTCCTCAAAAGTTTGATTGTTCCACTCGTGTGGCAGAATTTTGAAAGGGGTAGCTGAAACAGAGGCAATTGCATGGAGGTTAAATCCAGAAATCAACACAATGACCAGAAATATTGCCTTGCTCTGCATGTTCACACCGTGATCCGTTTTTCCTCCTCCTCTGCTTTTCTCCTTCTGAGATTGAAATAATAGGCAAGAGGTACAAGGACAATTGTAACTCCCAGTATCTCCCCGGCCATAAGCAGATACTGGGGCTCAAGTATCTCTGCATAAACCGGTGGTGCCTTCGGAGCATTCAGATAACAGGTAATGGTGTTGTTCTCCCGAAAGACCCTAATCCTTGTGGCCTTTCCTGTGAGATTGAGCACGGTCTCATAGAGGGTTTCATTGCCACTCTGCTCTCTTGTAAGATTGTAAGAGAAATAAATTGTGGTGTTATTATCCAGATAAATTATTATTACATATTTTTCTCCCACCGTGAGATAGTAGGGTGCGTACCTGTTTCCAGTCATGTTGGGATAGGTGTACCCTGTATAGTCAGTTTGGGTGTGACACTGCCAGCTGTCGTTGAGGATTGTTATGTTGACAAAGGGCACAGGTCTCTGTTTATCCTCCTTAATTTCTATCACTCCAACATAGAATATCGCCTTGGTTTTGCTTATCGCTGGAGGAAGCGTTTTCACTGAGTAGGTATAGTTCTTGGATGTGATCGGAGTGTTGTTTACATCCCATGCCCTGATGTAGAAAGTGACATTCACACCCTGGGGTTGCCCGGGAATAACATAGTAGAGTTCTGTACTCTTTATCCTTATCATCTGGTTCTTCCCCTTGAGCGGGACATTATGCCATGTGTTGGTAATTGTGTAATAGATGTAGGCCACCTTTATTGGAACATCCTGGAAGATTGATTCTATTGTAATGTTCACCTCTGTACCCATATCCACCTGCGGAATCTTTGTGGTATTTGCTGTCACATTCTCGGGCTTTGATTTCACCCTGATGTTCTGGGCGAAGTTATTTGGATACTTCCATGTTCCATTTTTTGAAACTGTGTACTCATAAGTATCAGAGTAGATTTTATGATAAAATGGGTCCCAGGCAACAATTCGGAATTCGCAGCGAATTTCCGGTTTTGAGTGATAATAACCAGAGATTCTTGCAGTGGCATTCTTTGAGGGCCACTCCCCCTCACCAGGCGAAAAACCAAGGTAGAATTCTTGGGGTGGAGCATCTGGATAAATAAATTTTCCTTCTACTGAGGCACCCTGGATTTTTACATTCACATCCGGCTGCGTTTCAATACATACCTCTACATCGTCGCCAATATTTGGAGATGTTGGGGTGAAATAGGAGACGAGGTTTTTGTCAAAGAGATCAGACTCAGGCGGCTTATATGGCCAGGCGCCTCCAATCTCAAAGGTGTATCTGCTGGACTCCAGATAGTGGGTTACCCATGCGCCTGTTTCTGCATCGTATGTGCAGTTTGAAACTGCAACCCACCAGGTAATTCTCGAGCCGGGCTGAAAATTATACTCGCCCCCCTCTCCATTCCTTGCCCAGATTACCACCTTTACCTTGTACTCGCTCTCACGGTAATAGTAAGGAGCAGCATAACCAGATGCATTCCGATGCCAGACCGTGCCATCATACTCAGAATACCACTCAGTTCCATCCCAAAGCACACTTGTAACATTTACCATTGCAGCAGGCTGATACTGCTCGTTGGAGCTTTCTATTTTGTAAGGTGGCCTTGTTTCAATAGTTATAGTTACATTTTGTTCAGGCTCAATATATGGATAATTTATGACATCCGGCTCCGCATAAATTGTCGCGTACTTTTCCAGACTGTCATTTGAAGGCCAGAGTATGCCTGGATTGTTTACACCATAGATGCCTGGCAGAAATTTTTCCTGCACACTTCCTCCGCTGACTAAACCAGAGACTATACAGAGAAGGACGATTAACCCACAACCGCTTCCTTTCATTTCAGGAAGGACATTGGATTATTCTATAAAAGATTTGTGGTGAGCACTCCATCAGAGCACCAGAGGAGTGAGGGACTGGAAATGGTAAGAAAATCAGAAAAAAAGGTTTTATAGTTTGGGCAATCCCAGAGTCTCTGTTACCATCTCAAGGAATGCATAGTCCCTTAGTCTTGAAATGTGTTTGACCGAGTAGAACACAGAACTCGTGGTTTCCACCATCTTCGGGTTTGCCTTTGCAATCTCTGCCAGTCTCTTTCTGTGGCATTCCACATACTCGCTGTAGGACCGATGGGCTGAAATGTAGATTCCGTCAGAGTTGCTTGCAACTGCGAAGAAGGCGGGTATGTCAGCAAGGGCGGTAGACAGAATACTTACCTTCTTTTCCAAATCCACGCCAATGTTGAATCTGTCATGGGTGAGTGCAATCACTTCCAGTCCTAGTTTCTCCAGCGATAAATCCCTCACTGCCTGGATTACCTTACCCGCAAATCTCCTCCGCATTGATGCCACTGCCTGTCTGGAGAGCTTTGTTTTATCAGAAACGACCACATCCGTTCCCTCCGGGGAAGCTAAGAATCCCGCAACACCGATTTTCTCCTTCTTTGTAAGGCTTATCACTTCCTTCACACTGAAGAGTGGCCTGGGCTCTATCTTTCTTTCACTTGCAGGTACATCCAATCCAAACATTCCACGAACCACAGGGGAATAGTCAAAGAAGTTGAAGACATAGGTGTCCTGAGCGGGGAAAAACACTGTGTTCCAGTTCTCCAGGGGAAGGCCCTTCGCCAGGATACTTGCTCTAAATCTCTCGCTTGTTTTTAATGCACTAGTGTAGTTCTTCTCAAATCCGATTGCCATGTCCGCAATACCGTCTGTAAGTAAGAAGAATGTGGTTTTTCCTACCTCCTTGTAGAAATTCTCACCAACACCCTTCAAAAGACGGTTCAACGAACCATAGCTTACGGTGAGCAATTCTGCACCCATGTTAGGCAGGAGGGCTATATTCACTCCCTTGTAGATTCCCATGTTCCTCAATCTTCGTCTGATCGCAGTCACTGTGGAAAGCTTGATTTTTGTCATCTTCGCGAGTTCTTTGTCGGTTGAAGTGGGATATTTCACTATGTAAAACAGAGCATATTTTTCATTTGGTGTTAAAATACCCTTTCTTCTCATGTGTACAGGGATATCTCGGTAGGATATTAATTTTTTGGTTTTGACAAACGGCGTCCGCTATCTAATTTTAGATTTAAAGGTATCTAGCTTTGTTTTTGGGTGCATTAGCGTTTTTAATAGTATCTCTTACTGTGTTCTCTGTGGAAAAATGCACCAGTGGATACAGAAACCAAACAGGTCCTAAGTGTAGCAACCACAGACGATAGAGTTGGTGAGACAATCATGTTCAGAGAAATAGTATCCAATGCAAAGGAAAGTGTAGAGGTGAATGGTGAAGGGAGAGTAAGTTCCCTTTGTATGTCTGAGCGAAAGAAATAGCCATATACAATTCCATTTGTGCAACAAAGCATCTCAGACCAAATCTTAAAATATCCTTCCTGCATTTCTCCATCATGGTGAAGGAAGCAATCCAGCGTGTTGTCAATCTACTGAGGGAGTTTGGTTCCGGTGTCCATGGCACTCCATTTTTTACTGAAAATGGCTACAGGGCCCTGGATTTTGACAGGGCAAATTTCCATGCCATAGGAAATCTGATGAGTGAGAGTAAGGGAAAGGTTGTTTGTGTGGATGCTGGAAACCTTGAAATTCTTTCAACACCTGCATTTTCAGTTTCAGTGATAAGGGTTGCTGGTATTACCTTCAAAGGGCTAAATAGAACGAGAAACAGGTTTCCCCAGAGAGTTGAGTGCTTCTGTGTTGTAAAAACTTATTTTGAAGGTGGGGAAAAGAAGTTCCAGGCCATTTATTTCCCGGTTAAAAAGGAACACGCTGAGTTCCTCCCTAGCAGTTATACGCTCTCTTCTGGAGTGCGAAGCGTTGAGGCGCTCTGGGAACTGAACCTCAGGCCCCTTTCCGCAGTCTCAAACTGTGCAAGAAAGTATGCAGAATGGTTTTACCTCAACCGAATCCTAGATTTCATGGAGGAAGGAGATGTGGTGCTCCGTGATGGTGTTTTCCAGACTGGTGATGAAATAGAGGCTGGAATTGCAAAGGAGGTGTGTGAAAAGGCAAGGTCAAAGGGTGTTGGGCTCACTGCCCTTGCAAAAACAACCTCTCTTCTCACAACCACTGGATTGCCTCTTCCTCAGGTGCTCCAGACCCTTGCAGAGCAGTGGAAAATAGAGGCACCATGGTATTACTTTCCTCTTGCAGAGAATCTTGAGCCAGAAAGCAATGCAGATATCTATTTTGTGAAGTTCTCAAACTCAATGAACTATGCCTTCCGTTTTGAGGTGTTTCGTCCCACACTTGGAGAGACCTTTTCCCTGTTATCCCTCCTCCAGGCTCACAGCAGAAATTGTATCTTTCCTGGGTACCCCTACATCCTCCTTGCCACTGATAAGATTGCCAGAGTTGAAATGAAGGAGGGTAAACCCTTATATCTCCGCCTTCTTTCAATGCTTGGCAGTGACAGGAAAATTGAGAGA
>JAWACX010000099.1:0-6351 GCA_038896575.1 Thermoplasmata archaeon | reverse complement strand
CCGTAATTGAACGCCTTAACCCTAAATCCGCAATTTTTGTTACTGACGGGGCTGAGGATGAATACATTCTCCCCCTCATCATTTCAAGGCTCAAGATAGATAGTGTGAACCGAATCTATGTGAAGCAGAACCCGAACATTGAAAGCACTTATTACCTGATTGTGAAATCCCTCAAGGATGTAAAGCTGCGTTCAAAGGTTGTGCTCCCAGTTGGGTTGTTCTTTATTGTGATAGGCGCTGCCTTTCTTCTCCCCGTGCTCTTTCGGTTGAGAAGGGAAGGCTGGCTCGGAATAGATTATCTTCCAGCAATTGGGATATATTCTATCCTTATTTTCCTGGGATTCTACATTATATTCTGGGCCTATAGAGTTCTTGACAGGCTTGGAGAAGCCCTGAATTCTTTGAGGGAGGACATACTCTCCGGCAGCCTAACACTGACCACGAGCATTCTCGGCGTAATTATGATTGTTGTGGGTTTAATTTTCGGATATAATGCCTTCAACGCTGCAGGTGGAGACCTCTGGATAAAAGTACTTGATTTCTTCAGCAGTGCGATATGGTGGATTTTTATTGGCATCTGGATTTTTGAGATAGGAAAGGTTCTCACTGTTGTTGTGAAAAAAGGTGAGTTTTCAAAGACATTCTGGGTCACAAGTGCCTCTCTGGTGGCAATAACAATAACTGTTTTTGGAGCGATAGGATTGATTAAAACAATTCTGGGTGCAAATGTAAGCTGGGACCCTCTTGTAATTCTCACAATCGTGCTCGGTATCTCTGTCAACCTGCTTGCAGTGAGCATGTACACCTATCTGAAGAGGGAGAGTCTAAGCGAGGAGAAATGGAGGCATTGAGTGATGAAATTTACCTGGTATGGCAAGATGCTTGTTGCACTCTATTCTTCAACATTTATCATCCGCCTTTGCTTTGGTATTATTTTAATTGCACTCCCGTACTATCTGAGGCACGATGTTTCTGACTTCATGTTCGGGCTTATCTGGGGTGCCTCTCCATTCGCTGAAATGATTTCTGTGATGTTCATAGGTCTCGCTGTGGATAAATTCGGGAGGAAGAAGATTCTGCTGGTTGGCCTCTTGACAGGTGCCCTTTCCCTTTTCCTCTATGCCCTCACCAAAAATCCCTATCTTCTGATGATAATCAACGGGTTCCATGGTGTGGCAGCTGCCGCAATCCTCGTTTCCTCGCTTGCGCTTGTAGCAGATTATGCTGCAAAGCACACTAGGGGCAGGGAAATGGGTGCCTTTGATTTCGCAAACCTCTTTGGCTGGTTCAGCGGTTTTCTTGTGGGTGGTGTCCTCGTGGAAATGTTCAACAACAACCTGGCAATTCCATTCCTTTTCGGAGGCGCCCTGGCACTTCTCGGATTTGGATTTGCCTTAATTGCAATTGTTGAGCCTGAGATTCATAAATTTACAGCAAAAGAGATTACGCCAGGGCATGTGTTAAATGTGCTCACCTCACGAGAAATCCTCATGCTTGTTCTCCCCTGGCTTATGCTCTACATCATGATTGGAGTTATTCTCTCATTTTTCAGCCTTGAAAGTGCACAGATTTCAATGCCAGGCACGAGCCTTGCCTTAGTGCTCGGTGGCGGTGGCACAATTTTCCTTGCCACCCAGGTTTTCTATGGAAAATTGGCTGATAAGTACGGACGAATTCCAATTCTTTTCGTTGGCACTCTCGGGGTAATAGGCGTGGTTTCTACAGTTGCTTACTCCGTCTCGCTTTCAGAAACCAAGGATGTGGAGGGCCTCGTTTCTGTGGTGATGGGTTCTAAGCCATTGCTCGGTCTCCTTGGTGTTTCTGCATTTCTCGCAGGTGCCTTCGGGCCAAGTGCCCTTGCCTCACTTGCTGATGAGACCCCACAGAGAGCAAAGGGTGTGACCATGGCCCTTTACAGCATCGTTATCTCGCTCGGGATGAGCATTGGCGCTCCAGTTTCCGGATTTTTGAACGAATATGCGGGAACCCTTGCAGTGTTCCTGTTCCTTGTATTGTGTGGAATACTGATGCTCCTCTTCGTTATCCTGAGATATCTGGATGTGAGAAAGAGGGAGGCAGTTGAGGGTAGCAATCGTTGACTGCTATGTGGATGAGCCAAGTGTGCTCGGGGTTCCTCCTTACATTTCCCCCTATCCAAGGTATGCCTGGGGTGCAGTTGTTAGTGCGGGCCATGAACCAATTCCTGCAACTGTGGATACCTGGAGGAACGGGGAAAGGGTGTGGGAGAAGGTAAGGAGGGCCGAGATGGTCTATTTTGTGGGCGGTGCTATTGTCCCAGGCAAATACCTGAGGACAATGCCAGCATCGATGGAGGAAATTCTGAAAATGGCTGGCGAGGTGGAGGGAGAAAAGATTCTGGCAGGCCCAATTGCAAAATTTTTCTTCACTGGCAGGGTGAGGAGGGAACTCAGCACTGAATTTGACTGGATTGCAAGGGAGGATGGTGAGGCTTTCCTTTATGACCTTCTTGCTGGTCTTGGAGAAAACCAGCGGAGGAAAAATATGGAGGAATGGAGGGCCTGGGCTGTTCGCGGTGCCCCCTGGGTCAAGTTCACAAAGGATTTTCCACATGGAGTGATTGCAGAGATTGAAACCTACAAGGGTTGTGTTCGCTGGATAACAGGGGGCTGCAGTTTCTGCACCGATGTGCTTTTCGGCGAGCCTGTGTTCAGACAGCAGGAGGAAATTGTTGAAGAGATTGGTGCCCTTTACTCACTGGGGCTGAGAAATTTCCGACTGGGAGGCCAGACATGCATATATTCCTACAGGGCAAGGGGTGTGGGAGAAACAGAGACACCAGAGCCTTCTCCAGAGGCACTCAGAAAACTTTTCACAGGAATCTGGAAAAAATGCCCAAATATAGAGGTGCTCCATCTTGATAATGCAAATCCTGCAGTTATTGCTGCACATCCGGAAAAGGCAAGGGAGATAACAGAGGTCCTTGTTGGGCACACAACACCCGGGAATGTGGTTGCTTTTGGTATGGAATCTGCGGACCCTGTTGTGATCAGGCGGAACAATTTGAATGCCACACCAGAGCAGGTAATGAAGGCTATTGAGATTCTAAATGAGTTCGGGAGAAGGAGGGGAGAGAACGGGCTCCCGATGTTGCTCCCTGGCATAAATTTTCTTGGCGGTTTAGAGGGAGAGACAAAGACCACATACAGGCTGAACTACGAATTCCTGCAGGAGGTTTTGAGAAGGGATTTGTGGGTAAGGAGGATAAACATAAGGCAGGTGGCAGCTGTGCGAAAAAAATTCAGATTGAAATACAGGTCAGAGTTCCAGCACTTTAAATTTCTTGTTAGAAAAAACATTGATCTGCCGATGCTGAAAAAGATTGTGCCAGAAGGCACGGTGGTAAGGAGAATCTGGACAGAAATTCAGGATGGCAGGAATACTTTCGGGAGACAGATAGGCACCTATCCATTGCTTGCCTGCTTTCCTTACCAGATAGAAATTGGAAAATTTGTTGATGGGATTGTTGTGGACCATGGAGAACGAAGTATCACCTGCATAGAGTATCTCCTTGATGTGAATCGCTGTAGCCTTGCAGCACTTTCTGCAGTACCTGGAATTTCCAAAAAACTTGCTGGTGAGATAGCAGCAAAGCGGCCATTTACTCCAGAGAAGTTTGAAGAATTTTTGATGGAGAGGCTAGGAGAGAGAGCCAGGGAGGTTATGGGATACTTCAAGGAACAGAGTGAGAAATAGATATATACCCTTTTGGGATAGGAGAGGTTTGTGGGCATTATGAGAGCAAGGGGGAAAGCAAGGATATCTGGGGTTAGGATTCTAAATCCACCTGTGTTTTTCCTCACCACAATGTTGCTTCTGGGCACATTTTGTGTGATTGTTTGGCATGGTGCCAGTGCATCTAGCCCCAGAACCCGGGAAATTGTGAAAACAGAGGGCACACCCCATGCACCAATATACATAAATGGCAACGGCAATTTTACCTCAGCAAATGGTGTTATCGCCGGCTCTGGCACACCAGAGGACCCGTACATAATTGAGGGGTATTCCATAAATGAAGAAAGTGCTCAGTTTTGTATTTGGGTAGAGAATTCTGATGTGCACTTTATAATAAGGAATTGTGTTCTAAAAGGTGCAGAAGTCGGAATTGCTCTGTTGAATGTAAAAAACGGGAAAATTGAGAATAACAGTATATCATCCAGAGACATTGACATCTTCTTATCATCCTCAACCAGTAATGAGATAAGGGCCAACATTGTTGAGGGAAATAATCGTGGGATTTTGCTTTCCTCTTCAATCAACAACAGTGTAACAAATAATGAGTTTAAAGGTGGTCTATATTTTGGGATTATTTTGGAATTTTCATCAGAAAACTCAGTATCAATGAATACAATTGGTTGGACATGGTATGACTCTATCCGTGCCATCTCCCTGTCAGATTCCAACAGCAATACAATTATTTCAAACAATATAAGCTGCTTCAGGGAGGGAGTCTCTATCGTCAGGGGAGTAAATAACACGATTTCAAAAAACAGAATATCTCAAACTACATACTGTGGTATTACATTGGGAGAGGAGGCAAACAATAACACGATAGCATATAATGAACTTGGAGGTGAGGATGAGGAGGAGTTTTCCATCAGAATTGAGAATTCCAGAAATATCTATATAATTGGAAATACAATGCGAAAGCATGGAATTGGAATTTTTGGGACAGAACTGTCCCACTGGAACTCCCACCACATCTCAACCACAAACACAATAGATGGTAGACCCATCTGCTATTACAAGAACCAGATAGGAGGAACTGTTTCAGCAGATGCAGGCCAGATTATAATCGCAAATTGCACAGGCTTTCTTGTAAAAGATGTAAACCTTTCATCCGGTTCAATAGGAATTTCTGTGGGTTTTTCCTCACAGATTACTATCCAAAATAGCAGCATCTCATTCCAGAGGTTGTATGGTGTCTACACATACATGTCAACTGGCACCACCATAAGAGAAAACACCATAATTTCTAATGGACACAATGCTCTCTTTCTTGTTTCCACTTCAAACTGTAATCTGGTTAGGAACATGCTCAGAGGTAATGGAGAGACTGGAATTGCTTTGATTGATGGCTTCAACAACACCATAATTGAGAACAATGCCACAAATTTAAACCATGGAATCTATTTGCAGGGAGAATCTAATGACACAATTGCATCAAACAATCTTCTCTCTATCAATTGTGGCATTTGTTGTCTGGGCACCACTAGCACAGCAATAACAGGTAACAATATCACTGGTTCTCTCAATACCTGTATCATCCTGAAAGAAGGGTGCAACTTTGTTACAATTGTAAACAATACCCTTACTTCAGTCTCCGAACATGGAGTGCTGCTGGATTGTTCTTATAATGCCTCATTGATGAATAACACAATGAAGGATTCTGGGATTATAATTTCTGGCTATGAGGTCAGCTGTTGGGACTCACACGAAATAGCCTCAACAAACTTAGTAAATGGAAGAAGGGTGTTCTATTACAAGAACCAGGATAATTGCACTGTACCTCCTGATGCGGGTCAAGTTATTTTCGTGAACTGTACTGGTTGCACTGTAAAAAATGCAAATGTTTCAAATGGTTCTATAGGAATCTCTGTTGTCTATTCCTCAGAGATATCTATTTTCAACACCACAGCCTCCGGTAACAAATTATTCGGAATCTGGTTATGGCGTTCACATAGGAATAATATCACAGGAAACAAACTATTTCAGAACTTTCAGGAAGGGATGAGGATTGTTGATTCCCACATGAATGAAATTAATTCCAACCACATTTCTGGAGATTCTACCACGATTGGATTATATTCTTCCTCAAACAATACAATTGCGTGCAATACCCTCACAGCTAAACATGCACCAGGTGTTTATCTTGATTCCTCCTCTTATAACAAAGTAATCGGGAACACTATAAGTAACTCTTCCTCAGGTCTCGCTTCCTGGCTCTCACATTACAACGAAATTCATCAGAACAATTTTATTGGGAACGGGTATGGTTTCTCCCTCTCTGTTTCCTCCCACAACAACATCACTCAAAACAATGTTTGTGGAAATAATCTCCATGGAATTCATTGCTGGGAAGGAAATAATAATTCCTTCTGTAGGAATACAATCACTGATAATAGCCAATATGGATTGTCTGTACATGGCTTAAGGGACTCCATAATTTCTGGGAACACAATCTCAAGGAATCTCTGTGGAATTTACATTGACTCGGGACGGCACATGGAAATCCATGGAAACAATATCTCTACAAATGTGGATGGAATTTTTCTGGGAAATTCCCCATATAATCTGGTAAAAGAAAATGAT
>JAWACX010000098.1:0-6405 GCA_038896575.1 Thermoplasmata archaeon | reverse complement strand
GGGCCTCCGGGAGCCCGAGTGAAAAGATAGACATTGTTTGTGAGGAAACTGCCCTGAAAACGCTTGAAGAATCTGGCGTGAGTGTGTTAACTGAAGAAAGAGGTTTTGTTGATAAAGGGACAAAGGAATGCTTTGTGCTGGACCCTCTGGATGGTACAATTAACGCTGTGAATGGCCTGCCTTTTTACGCCTTCTCTCTTGCATACGGAAGCCAGAACTTGAGCGGGATGCAAATCGGCCTCGTGCGGAATCTGGTTACAGGCGACACATTCTGGGCAGAGAAGGGTAAAGGTGCGTTTCTCAATGGAAAGAGAATTTTCACAAGGGAATTTGATAAGTCCAGATGCATGATTCTTGTCTATATTGGGAAGTATGCATCCGAGGAAGCATGGCGGATTGCAAGAAGTGGAAATCGCACCAGATGCTTTGGTGCAGCAGCCTTGGAACTGTGCTTACTTGCTTCTGGCTTTGCAGACATATACCTGATGAAGAACACAGAGGAAAAAAGGAATCTCAGAATCACGGACATTGCTGCAGGCATCCTCATTTTACGGGAAGCTGGTGGTATTGCATTAGATGATAAATTTGCGGAGCTGGAAATGCCTCTAAACTTGGAGGCAAGGCGGAGTGTGGTCTGTGCAGGAAAAAAAGAGGGTGTGGAATTTGTGAAGCAATTACTTGAGGTGAGAGCATGAAGTATGGCTTGCTTTTTAATCCCAATGTAAAGAATGCATTAGAGTATGCGAGGCAGGTCTATTCACTCCTTGAAAAGGAGCATATCGTGGTTGATGATGAATGTGCTGAACTGATGGGAAAAGTGGGTGTGAAAATAGAGGAAGCAGACATAGACATCTTGATTACAATTGGAGGCGATGGCACAATTCTCAGGGCATTGCATCGCACAAACGCCAAGATTTTTGGCATTAACGCAGGGGTGCTGGGCTTTTTGACGGAAATAAAGGCATCTGAAATCAAGGAAGGAATAGCCCGTTTGCTCACCCAGAAATACATAGTGGAACGAAGGATGCGAATTGCTGCAAAAATTGATGATGTAAATCTACCAGATGCTTTAAACGAGGTGGTAATTCACACTTCCCAGGTTTCAAAAATGAGGGCATTTGAAATCCATGTGGATGAGACACCAATTCAAAAGGTGAGGGCAGATGGCATCATTGTCTCTACACCTACTGGCTCTACATCATACGCAATGAGTGCTGGTTCGCCCATTATAGACCCAAGAGTGGAAGCAATTGTGATTGTGCCTCTTGCTCCTTTCAAGATGTCAATAAGACCTTATGTTGTGCCAGCAACAAGCCTTGTTGAGGTGAAACTCCCAGCGAGCGAGAAGCCCTGTGTTGTTGTTGTGGATGGACAGGAAGAGGTGAAAATGAAGCCAGGTTCTACAGTGAAAATCCACCGTTCCACCAGAGATGCGGAATTCATCAGATTTGAAACTGATTTTTACAAGAAACTTGAGGAGAAGCTGATTGCAACTACGATTGTGTGAAGAGCCAGAATCAACTACTTTTTTTCGTTCTCAGTACAGCTAGCCCATACCAGAGCGGCAGTATTACCAAGTTCAGACACCCTGCAATGACTGCAGGCAGAAAATACTGTTCGGCAGTGCCCGGCTGAACCATACCTCCAACCTGTGTTTTCGTTCGATGCATTTTCTCTCAAGTTCAGAGCGGAAGTGCATAGAGGAAAAGCCACCAGGTATCTGGATTTTTTCTGTAAAACCAGAGCCCGATTGGGAAAAGAAAGAATACGGGCATCACTAGGAAAAGGTATTTCAGGATGTTGGGAAGATTGTAAATGGATGCAAGAGAAGGGGAGAAATAGGATTCAAACATTGAGCTATCGGGTTCAGAAACGCCAGGTGTGTAATCCCCGTCAGTGCTTTGAACCACAACAAATCCGGGAGGATATTGATAGCCAGAGTTAAAAGGGGAGCCGAAGTGTGTGGCATTGTAGTTTGCTATGCAGAGTGCCAGAATCATTGTACCAAGGGCAAAGGGGAGAAAGGGTTTGAGGAAAGCGAGGATACCTTTGCGAATACTGGCATCGCACTTGTATTGCTTGTAGAGGAAATGAAGAGCGAGAGCAAGAGGAGCAAGAAAAAGAACTACGCTTGAATATCTCACAAGAACACTGAAGCCCATTGCAAGTCCACCAAGGAACGCAAGCAGAACCGAAACAATTGTTCTGTGCTGGCCTCGAATTGCCTCCAGCAGCGTTGCAAAACCCACAAATGCAAGAGCTGTTGTTGCATAGTCCGCCATCCCTTTTTCAAAAACGAGTATGATTCCAATTCCGTAGAATACCTGGAGCAAAGAACCGTAAAACCCCACTTCTGCACCAAGCAACCTTCTGCCAGCAATGTAGGTTGCAAACGCACAAAGAGCCAGAAAAAACACTCCTATGCAATTTGCAATTCCTAGCTTAAGCCGAAGTTTCGCAAATTCATTTTTCGGAAATACTGGCTAAACGCTTTTCGTATGCCATAAAACGAAAAGTATATATGTGGCCTTGCTATTCCTCATAACATGCATGTAAATGTGACCCTCAGGGCCATTGTTATCTCCTACAGGCGTCAAGAGGGCCTTTTTTTTCTTTCTCTCACCAAGCATCGTGAACACCCATGCCTGGCATCTTGATGCTCACGAGGAAGGATGTTTCTTCCCATAGCATCCAATTGTTCACATGAACATATCTAGCTGGACCACACATTTCTTCTTATCAGTACCTTCCCCTGGTTCTTTTCCAAATATAGAGTTGATTGCCTCCTCTGCAAGCTTGAAACGCTGGAAAAGATATGTATCAGCCTGGTACTTCTTCATCAATTCCTGCACAAGGTCCAGATATTTTTTAACGCTCCCCTCTGCAACAGTGAAATGAATTGTTCCATCGCACCTTGCCCCATTCACCACATTGGTACACTTGCCTGTTAATGGCATCCTCCTGTATTTGGCCTCGCATTTGGGACACCTGAACCTCTGAGTTGTAAACTTCTTGAGATTTCCCGCAATGTCTGGCATAAAATGATGTTCTATTACTCTCCTCACTCCATCAGCCTGGTCTATGCCCACAATCTTTTCATAAAGCGAAATTGTTTGCATCACCTTCTCCCACATACTATGTAGTGTCTTGTACTTTGTTGTCTTCGGCCCGGCAGCAATGTCTGTTGTATCAAACACAAAGCCAAGATTGCAGAATTCCTCCTCAGTTCCAACTCGTTTACCTACATTCTCTATCTCCAGATTTTTTGGATGCTCAAACCGTTCTGCAGCCCGATAGAGTTCAAGTGGAGGCACAAAATAGGTGTCCATGTTAAGTACTTCCTTGTCAATTTCATCTGGCTTTATCCTAGTTGTGAGAACCAAGGGTGCATCCATTAGCCCTCCTCTTGTAGATGGGAGATAGGAGATGGAGAAGTTAAGGAGTGCATCCATGAGGAGCATCACAGAGTCCTCATCGCCATCGCAATTCCTTCGTTTGGCTGCATGGAAGTAAGGATGAGCATAGCATCCATCAACATCAGTGTAGCCTATGATTCTTCCGAGCACACCCACTGATGTATGAGGTGCAAGCCCTATAACAAGATGCCCTATAAGGTCCTCCCTTGTTTTCACATTGTAAAACCTCGGGAGATTGTAAACCTTTTCCAGCAAATCATCCACAAAACAGGCAGCCCTTACAAGATACTCCCCACATTTTGAGGAGGGAACAATGTCCTGGGGAAGCAATTCAATGATTTGTTCCTCATTCACAATCTCATTGCCAGCATAATCCTTTGTGTATCCCAGTTCCCTTGCCTTCTCTATTGAGAGCCCAATCTCCTTCAGCTTGAAATGGGTGAGGGGAATGTCCGTCATGTCATACCTCACAGTTCCATCTCTGAAAACATAAACACCATGGAGTGCACGGAGCAAACCCTTCTCAATAATCTCAGGCGTTTTTGTCTTTGAAACGAGCCCAATAACTCCCTTTACTTTTATTCCGGATGGAGTTCCTCCAATCCTTTTCTTTGCCTCCTCAAGGAGATGGGGAATGTTTATTTCCAGTTTTGCATGGTTTCCTGTAGCCCTAGTCCTACCCCCGCAGTTCGCGCAGATGGGCAACGGCTGCTTTGTCCTGCATTTCTCACAGATTCTGACCTCAATATCCACCACAATTTTCTCATTTTCTACCTCTGTCAACAATCTCTGGATTCCACCTCCCGTGCCGAGCGGGAAAAGGAGATTTACAGGTGGTGACATTTTCCGTTCCTGAGCTTTTTCTGGTCTTGCCATCCTTGTTCCAATCCTTGTTGGAGACCTCGGCTTTATCCTCACACCAGCAAGATAAGAAACATATTCTACTGGGTCCTGCTCTCCATCCTTCAACTCCTTTCTTCTCACAATCTTTCCATTCTCGATTTCAAGGCCAAGACATTTAACAAGTGGAAATCCATATCTATCCAGCACATAATTCTCACCTGAGACCCTGTGTAACGCTCCGAGCCTCATTAGAATCTCCTTTATCTCCGGGTTGTGAGGAATTTTGAGTTTGCCCTCTTCAAACACGCCATGCTTTTCCACATACCTTGAAAGCAGATTGATTTTCTCTACTGACAAATCATGCCAGAAAAGATTATAGTTTGGAGAGAGTGGTATGCCATGCTTTTGCGCAAGCGCAAATGCCTCTTCTGCTGTCAGCTCAACCAGTTGCTCCAGCTTATAATCCTTTGTTTTTTCAAGCACCTCCTGAACCCACCATTCCAGAGCATAGGTGCCTGGCATCAAGGGATGGTTATTCTCAAAAAACTCACCAAAGGGAACAAGAATTTCTCCCAGGTCTAGAATTTTTACAATTTTCTCCTTTACTTTCATAAATTCCTCAAGGTCATTAATCTGAACAAAGGAGCCATCAGAGAGAAGAACCATTGGGCCTTCTGCCAAATCACAGGGAGTGATTGCTGCAGCTTTCCCAGGACGCTCTATTTTGAGCTGGGTTCCTATTGCGATAAACTCCTCAACCACATACATTGAGACAGGGTTAATTGCAAGTGCAGCAATACCGGTTGTTCTCGTCCTCCCATAGCGGAGCCTGAAACCGCCTTTTCTGCTTGGATGGGAGAAAATGGGTCTTCCACCAACAACCTCTTTGATGTATTTTTCAGAAGGTTCTATTTTTCCTGCATCCTTCTCCACCTTTATCAAACTATCAAGGAACTCCCAGCCATCAATCTTCAACTTCTCAATGTGCTTCTTGAGTTTCGCAGCTTTGAGGCAGAGACCCTCCGCAATCACAAGACAGGCTCCTCCCCTTACACAGTCCGTTTCCAGCCTTGGCAATCCTTTCTTTGAAACTTTATAGTCCTTTTCCGTGGGCTCTCCATCAATGCAAACTGGACAGTTTTTTACAATTGTCTCTATCTCCTGGGGTGTCGGGGTATACTGGAGATGCTGTGCCCTTTTATAGAGAAGAACCTCCTCCTTGTATCTTTCTATTTCTCCCTCTGTGGGAATGTATCTCCCAAGCCCTAGCTTCCTTCTCACCACATCAGCGATGAGAACACTCATTGCAGTTGCCGTGCCACCAGCACTTCTTATGGGCCCAGCATAAAACACGGATACATACTCCGAACCATCCTCGTTTCTCATTATCTTTACCTTTGAAATTCCCTCAAGAGGTGCTACGAGAATTCCCTCTGTAAGCACAGCAATGCCCACACGAATGGCTTTTTCAATTGCCTCCTCTCTGGAGACATTTGGCTGGTCTGCAATTTCCTGGGCTATGAGCAATGCCACATTCTCCCTGCTGTTGTTCTCGCTCAGTTTTTTTATTCTTTTAGCGACACCTTCCACACCATAGTTTCTCAGGAGTTGTTCCACTCTCTCTGCTAGGTCTGAAGCCATGGGAATCTCAACTCTCGGAGATGGGTCAAGTCCCTGTTTTCTTGCACTATTTGCAATCTCGTAGCACCTCTTCGCCTCGTTTTCCAAGTCTTCGAAATATTTTCTCGCATTTCTGTAATAATCCCTGCTCATGGGTAACCCTTCACCATATCCTCAGAACTCATAGGGCTCATCATTTTTCAGCTGACCCTCTTCTCATCACAGGACATTGTCGCAGATATTTTACAGGTTTTTAAGGGTATCGGTTAGACCAGTATCGCGCGCCCGAAAGTGCGGGAAAATCCGTAATCGGTTTCTGTAAAATTGGGATTACGAAGCCGCCAGCAATTTTATTCATGCAGAACATTATATACTCGTAACGATTGCGCTAGCAGTAATCGTATGTCTTTACCTGATTGGGCTCAAAAACACAAAACGAAGTAAAAAGAAGACTGTAGAGTATTTGGGAAAGGTCACACCGGAAGGCATGATTACAAACTTTACAAAGATGACGGTAAGATAGAGT
>JAWACX010000097.1:0-6450 GCA_038896575.1 Thermoplasmata archaeon | reverse complement strand
GAGATTGCCATGCATCCCATCCTCCTTCGTTTTTATTCAGGGAATTCTTAGAAATAAATTAAGGTTTTGGAGTTGTGAATAGAACCATGCTGCTTTATATACTAGCACCCCAAATCTTTATGACCCAGATTAAAACCTCAAAATCTCGTCAAATCTCTGCTCAATAATTCTCGCCTTCTCCTTTTCAAGACTTCCCGGTGCCATTTCCACAATAAGCACACTTCTGGATATAGAGTTTTCATCGTCAATTGCTTTCAGGAAGTCCACAACAGCGTTGAACTCGTTTGTGAGGAATGCACTGGAGAGTGCGTCAAAGAATACGATGCCATGTGTTTCCCGCATGAAATCCAGAATTGTTTTAAGAACCTCAAACTCAAGCCGTGAGGGCCTGAGCACATTTTCATAACCGCTTTCAGACTCAGTAAACCAGTAAATCTCTGCATCAGTGAATCTCGGGTCCTCCTTGAGCTTTTTCGGGAATGTTTTGGTTACAATGAGGGCCTTTCTACCCCTTACCAGATTTCTAACAATCTCAATTGTAGTGGTGTTCGTTTCCACGAGGTAAGAGCGCCCGAGCACGGGCTGGAACCCCACACTCATCTCCCTTACAGGAATATCCTCCTGCCTGTCAATTGTTTTACAGAACAATGTGCGAAACATGGTTGCATCTTTTTTTGAAAAGGTGTTAAGGTCAGCGGTTACAAGGAGGGCTGTGTTGTTCTGGCTCACCTTGTCGTTCACAACCTTTATAAAATTCATCACAGCATCCATTCCATTGTAGAGTGCCATCAGTTCAATGTCATCTATTACAATCAACCCACCTTTCCCCTCAGCCAGAAAGTTGGATATTTCATATGTGATTTCAAAATCAAGGCGCCTTATGTCATACCGCTCTTCCACAGAGTAACTGTCAGTGAGGTAAAGAAAAGTGGCCTTTTCAAGACCATATGTTTTTTTCAATCGCTCTGGGTATGTTGTAGTCACAATTAACACCCTATCCTTTTTCAAGAACTCTGCTGCAGCGGCATAAGCAAGCCTCACATTGTTTGTGTTGAGGAAGCAGCTCTCACCCGGGACAAGTTTTATTGCCTCTGCCTGCGATTTTTCAATTTTCTCTTCCAGGGGTTTTGATGGCTGTGGCTTTGGCCTTGCTCCCTGTGTGAATGTTGTATAGCTTGCAAGTTTTCTGAAAGATTCAAGATATTTCAATGTCTCCACATACTGCTTTCGCCTGAAGGAGATTGTTGCCTGCTTCAGAATTGCAGCCAGATTTTTCACATTTGCACCGGCATATTTTTTTTCAACAAGAACCCTGCCCAGGTCTGCAATTTCTCCATAAATTCTTGCATTTAGCTCCTCCAGCATCTCTGCCTTGAACTTCTCAAGTTCTGAAGGTGTAGCTGTGTATCTGAATCTCTCGTATCTCTCTTTTTCATCTCTCATATCCAGCCCATACCTCTCCATTGCTGCAATCACACGCTCGAATTCATCTCCCAACTCTTTCTTCTCAGCAGGTTTTGCAGCAATCCCCAGCATCTCCCTTAGGTTGTCATAAATGTTCACAGCCTCTATAATCTCCCGCCTCCCGATGGACTCCCTTGCATCTGCCAGCATCTTTCTCTCCCTGCTCATGTTGGTCCCATGCTTCTCAAGCAATGCAATCTTTCTCTCAATGTTTTCCAGCAACTCATTCAGCCTCTTCACATTTGTCTCACGGAGGAGAGCAATTGCATCTGTGAGATACTTAAGCGCAGTCTGGATATCCCCTCTTTTCGCAAACTGCACACCCTGGGCAATGTAGGACCTGGGTGCAGAAAGGTCAGCTTCAAGCCTTGTCCCCGCGGTCATGAGTGCTCTGGCTTCTGCAGTTTTCAGGCTGAGTTCTCTATCAGGGGTGAGGGCCTCAGGTTCCCGAGGAGGCACCGGTTTTGGAGGGGTTGTTTCAGGCCTTGGAACCTCCTTTACATACTCCACCTTTTCAACAATCACCCTTGCCTCTTTCTCAGCCATGACCGGTTCCGGTTTTTTCACTGGCGTTACCTCTTTTTCCTCCTTCGGTGGTGGGGGCGGTGCTGGAGGTGCTGGCTGCTTTTCCTCAATCTCAAGTTCCGAGAGGTCAAATATGCTCTGCGCTTGGGTTTTGGTTTCAACGGGTTTTGGCTCGGTCTCCTCACCTATGACAGAGGAGAGCAAATCATCCAGGGCTTTCTTTTTATCCTCAACAATTACAGCGAAAAACTCAAGGTCAACACCACAGTTAGGGCATACTGTATCATTCTCTCCGACTTCCGAATCGCAAGCCATGCAGACCCTTTTCTTAGCCATGCCTTCTGGTTGTAGTAAGGAGAGAGGGGTATATAAGTATATCTTGTGCAAGCCCACCCACAGAAAACTCTTAAATAACTCCCGGCATATTTTCAAACACCTGCGAGGAGAACCAGATGCCGGGCCTTGAGAGATTCAAAAACGAGAGCTTTTCATTTCAGAAAGAGGGCAGAAACTTCGTTTTCCGTCATGCAGAGCCAGATGATGCAACCGAAATCCAGAATCTTTACTGGAAAATTTACGGGCCAAACTACCACTCAAAGTACATAACTGAGAGGGAGGTGATGCTGGAAACAATTCAGGACCCCTCATTCCTCTGGCTTTTGTGCTGTGATGGGAAAAAAGTTGTTGGCAGTGTCCTCTTTATAGTGGATGCCGGGAACAGACTTGCAAAAACATTTGGTGCCGCAGTAGCCCAGGAGTACCGGGGGCTTTCCCTCATGGAGAACATGACCAGGTTTGGGATTGACATAATTTTGGAAAAAGCCAGGATTGCGGACACAGTCTATGCCACAACAAGAACCCTTCTTGTTGCACCACAGCGAATTACAGAAAAACTTGGTTTCAAGAAACTCGGAATTTTTCCAAATGTGAAGAAAGTGAAGGAGTATGAGACCCATACACTCGCTGTTTACTTTGCACCCCATGCACTTGCAAAGAGATATACAAAGATACCTGGACTGCCACCAGAGGTTCACTCTCTATACAGAATTGCGGCAGAGGAAGTGGGTCTTCCAGCCCTCCCTGAAATTGGAGAGCAAGGATTCTACGGCACAACGCAAAAGCCCGCCCTTCCAGAAATCAAATTTGAGGTGATTGAGGCTCCAAAATACATAAAAAGGCATTTTGAGGAATGCAGGAAAGCTGGAATAATAAACATCCATCTCTTCTCCTTCCATACCCCAAATTTGCTGCTCTGCAGCACAGACGGGCTTGTTGAGGTTTTCATTTATTTTGAAAAAGAATTCCGGCACTGCGCAATAATAGGGGATAATCTGAGCAAGCTCTACTACGACATTTACCTGGATGCAATTTCAAAACTCATGTATGACCTGGGAGCAATGTACATAGAGTTGCTTGTGCCTGCAGAGGAAACAGACATGCTCTTCAAGGCACTCAAAGCCAGATTTATTCCCTGTGCCTACTATCCCTGCATGCGGTATGTGAATGGGTATTTGCGTGACTATGTGGTTCTCTCCCGCACCTTTGAGGCGTTTGACTTCATGCAGATCAAGCTGGTCGGAAGATACAGCGAATATCTCAAGCACTATGTTAAGGTTTGGTCAAAGTTCTACCTCAGAAAGGAGGGAGTGTAATATGCTTCCCACTGAAAGGGCAAGAGAGGATAGGAGCGAGTTTGTTCATGAGGGCCAGCCATATCTCCTCAGGCATGCGGTTGTAGAGGACTGGGAGCAGATAAGGAATCTTTATTCTGCAGAGGATATGGAGTGGTTCAGAATTCCAGAGGTGGCAAATAAAACCGCATTTTGCAATACTCTCTCCTCAGAAAATTATTTCTGGGCGGTTTGCAGCAACAGGAATACTGGAAGGATTGAGGGGAGCATAATTATCCAGATAGACCATGGAAACCGGATAGGCAGGGTTATCGGGCTCGTGGTTGAGAAGGATGAATTGATTGGAGCAATGCTTAAGCAACTCACGGAGTTTGCCAGAATTGCTCTTACAGAGAGGGAAAAGATAGTTGAGAGTTTTTACATGGAGTTACGCACATGCATTCCTGGTATTGACTGGGAGCGCTCAACAAACATCTTTGGAATCTATCCAAATCTGAAAAAGGTGGCTGAGTATGAGACCCTTCTCCTCCTCATATTTTTCACACCGGAGATTAGGGAAAAATGGGATAGGAGCCTGAAGGTGCTGCCTCCTGAGGTGAAGCAGCTCTACAGGATTGCAGGTGCCAATCTGGGCCTGCCAGATATTCCTGAGGTTCCAGAGGCGGAATTTATGGAAGGAAAAACCTCCGAGGAGTGCACCACCAGTTTTGAGGCAATCACAGCACCTATGTTCATCCGCAGAAGATTTGCACAGCGGAAGAAGACAGGAACCACAAATGTCCGCTACTTCTCATTTTTTGAGCCAGACCTTCTCCTGATTGGCGACGATGGCATCACTGAGGTTTTTGTTTATTTCAGCAAAGAATCCAAGTACTGCATGGTGATTGCCGAAAATCTGAGACGAGGTGGATATGAAAGGTATCTGGAAGAGGTGTGCAATGCAATGTCCTTCCTGGGTGCAAGGTATGTAGAGATAATGCTTCCTGCCTATGATACTGAATTGCTTTTCCGTGCACTCAGAGCAAGATTCATTCCCTCGGCCTACTATCCTTGCATGCATCAGGAGAACGGGGTTCTAAGGGACTATGTTGTGTTTTCCAGGACATTTGAGGCCTTTGATTTCAACAAAATCCGTCTGGAAGGGAAGGCAAAGGAATATCTGGAGCACTACATCAATGTATGGTCAAGATTTTATCTGGCAAACGCACTTCAACTTTTTGAGGAGGTCTGAGCTATGGTGGAAATGGCGATTGACAGGCTGATTGCATATGGTGCCTTCAGAACTGGAAAAGAGGCAGATGAGTTGTTTTTTTCTGCAATGAAGGAAAATTTTGAGTTCATGTATGAGCACTCGCCCCATTACAGGTTACTCTGTGATTACGAAAACTTCACGCCAGAGATGTTAAAAACCCATGAAGACATCTACAAAATCCCTTATGTCTTCGTTTCCTGCCTCAAGATGTATGACTTTAAGTTTCTGCCTGATGAGAGAATAAAGCTCACGCTCACATCTTCAGGCACAGGTGGAATGAAAACAAAGACCTACCTGGATGAGGTAACATTGGACCGCATCCTTGATATAGCATGGAGAATTCATGAGGAGATGGGTCTGGTGGCACCTGAGAGAGAATGCAACTACCTCCTTTTCTCCTATGACCCGAATTATGCAAGGGACCTCGGCACTGCATTCAGCGATGAATCAAACACAAGGTTTACAAAAATAAGGAGCAAGTTTTATGCAATTCAGTGGAAAGGAGAGGAAAAAGGGTTTGTGTTCTCTCCGCAGGAAACCGCAAAGAAGCTTCTGGAGTTTGCATCCGAGGATGTACCCCTGAGAATCTGCGGGTTTCCAGCCCATCTCCTGATTACAATTGAGGAATTGCGGAAAATGGGGTACTCAAAGGTTCCGCTCCACCCCGAGTCCTTTTTTCTGACTGGCGGGGGCTGGAAGACATTTGAGGACAGGAAAATCGAGAAACCAGAATTCAGGAAGATGGTCTCTGAGTTCTTCTGCGTGAAACCCTCCCAGCTCAGGGATTCCTATGGATTTGTGGAACATGGAATCCCCTATCTGGATTGTGAGGAGGGGAATCTGCATATCCCTAACTATTCCAGGGTTGTTGCAAGGGACCCCAGGGACCTATCTATTCTTGAGAATGGAAACCAGGGCTTGCTCCACTTTTACACTCCATATCATTTCGCATATCCAGTTCTCTCGGTGCTCTCCACGGATTACGGTGTAGTCAATGCCAATTGCCCATGTGGAAGGCCTGGTTCAATATTAACAATTCTTGGAAGGGCTGGAAGGACAAAGTGGAAGGGGTGTGCTTTCAAGGCCATGGAAACCTTGAAGGAGGAGAGATGAATGCTTGAGAACTATCTGTTTGGAGAAGTGAGAGAGGCAGGGAGGCTCAGCAAGGCCGAAGTTGAGGAGATAATTGTAACCGCCAGGAAGAGGAGCAGGGCTTTGCAGAGGGTAAAGGCAAAGGAAATAATCAAGGTTCTTGCAAAGGCAGGAAAAGAAATTCAGAGGGAAAAAGAAAAAATAATTCCTGAACTTGAGAGGGAACTCCAGTTATCCAGGGCAATGATTGAACTCTGCTTTTCCTATCTTGAGGAAATTCTGAGTTATGAGGGAATGGTTGAGCGTGTGAAAAACGAAATTGGTTCAGTTGAGGTGCTTGACAGTTTTGTGGAAAAGGAGGGTTATGCAGGATTCCTCCATGCGGCACCGCTCGGCGTTGTGTTTTTTGTTCCAGCAGGCAACATCTTTCTCTCAACCATAGATACATTTGCTGCAATTCTCATCACAAAGAATGTTCCAGTTGTG
>JAWACX010000096.1:0-6459 GCA_038896575.1 Thermoplasmata archaeon | reverse complement strand
GGTAACACAAACGAACCGGTTGAGCTGACAAGCGGAGTTGCAAAAACCGGCTCACTTGATGCAACAAACACAAAGGCATACTACAAAATTACAGTTAGCACAGGCACAGCACTCAGGGTTGTGCTGGATGGCCCGAATGGTGCTGACTTTGATCTGTATGTGAAGAAAGGGGCTTTGCCCACAACCTCAAGTTATGACGCAAGAGGCTATACAAACTCAGCGGATGAGCAGGTGAGCATAACAAACCCAGCAGGCACATACTACATCATGGTGAACAGATACTCTGGCTCTGGTAGTTACACTATCACGGCAACGGTTGAAACCGGAAATAGTGGTGGAAATGGCGGAGGCAATGGTGGTAACACCAACGAGCCGGTTGAGCTGACAAGCGGAGTTGCAAAAACCGGCTCACTTGATGCAACAAACACAAAGGCATACTACAAAATTACAGTTAGCACTGGCACAGCACTCAAGGTTGTGCTGGATGGCCCGAATGGTGCTGACTTTGATCTGTATGTGAAGAAAGGGGCTTTGCCTACAACCTCAAGTTATGACGCAAGGGGTTATACAAACTCAGCGGATGAGCAGGTGAGCATAAGCAATCCAGCAGGCACATACTACATTATGGTGAATAGATACTCTGGCTCAGGGAGTTATACTATCACTGCAACTGTTGAGAGCGGAAGTGGTGGGAACAACGGAAATGTTGCAAAATGGACCTACATTGGTATTGCTGGCTATGATGCAGATGATATTACAACAATGGTGAACTCAACTGTAAACTGGTTCAAGAACATTGGCTCCTCAAGCAAGGTGAATATTCTCCTCCTTACAGACGAATACGGGCATGGCAACAGCCATGCCTATTACATTACACCTAACGGACAGGCACAGGAAATTCCACTGAACCAGATAAATAGTGCATGGACCAATGAGGTGAACACAGGCGACAAGAGCGTGCTTGTGAGCTTCTTCCGCTATGCAGTAACAAACTATCCTGCAGAGCATTACTATCTCCACACAGACAGCCATTCCAGATGCGGGCTTTCAATTCTCTACGACGAAACAAGCTACGACAGGATGGACTTCACCGAGATAAAGAGTGCACTTGCAGAGCTCTACAACATAATTCACAAGAAGATTGACATTTTCTGGTATGGTGGATGCTGGCAGATGAACATTGCCTCTGCCTATCAAATCTACAACTATGTGGAATACATGGGTGCATCGGAGCATACAGATAGCCATCCAATGCGGGCCCCGATTTCAAAGCTGAAGTCTAACCCAGAGATGGCAACACGAGATGTGTTGATTGAGGCTGTGAACCTGGTTGCTTCTGCAGGTGGTGCACCCTATGCCTATGGTGGCGTTGAACTCGCAAAGGTTCCGATGCTTGCAGAGAAGGTGAATGCGTTGAGCCAGAAACTGATTGCAAAAATGGGCACCTACAAGGCAAAGATAATTGAGGCAAGAAATCAGACACAGGAATTTGAGGAGCACTATGGTGCACCTTACGCAGACCTGTACCACTTTGCGCTGAAACTGAAGGCAAATGTGGATGATGCGGAAATCCAGGGGCTGTGCAGCGAGGTGATGAATGCTGTGAACCAGACTGTTGTGGTAAAGAAGTGGGCAAGTGGCTGGGGCGAGAATCTGCAGAATGCTTACGGCATTGGGATAATGTTCCCGAAGGACTGGTACACCTACCAGGCAAACCAGACCTACTTCACAATCTCTGACTTCGCAAAGAACACACAGTGGGATGAGTTCTACGCAAAGCTCAATGGATTTGCAAGTGGACCAGAATTTCTGGCTGAAGCAAACGAACACTAAAACCTACCATCTCTAATTTTTATTTTTGTTGGGTATATATAGATGGAGCAGTGAAAGACAATCTATCAAATAAATAAGTAAATTTATTTTTACTTACCGAATTGCGGAAGATTTAAATAGTGGGTATGGCATCAAGATATCATGAATAAAGGACATGAACTCACTCCATGGGTGAGGAACAAGTACCTGGCTCTGTGGAGTGAGTTGAAAGACAGTGAGTTTACATTTGAAGAAGGCGTCCGCGTTCTGAAGGAGAAAAAGGAAATTAGCGATGAATCTGCGGCTAACGAAATTTTCTCAGAGTTGAGGGATTGTAATCTGGTAGAGACAAGGAGAGATCCACATGACGGCAGAAAGAGTATCTACAAATTGAAGCCAATTATGGAGTTTTTAGGTGGAGGAGAGAATCTATCTAGAGATGAACTTATAAGAATTCTTAAAAAAGCTGCAGACCTGATAAGAACAAGAGTGAACTATGAGTTTATTCTGCTCTTGCTCTTTTTGAAAAGGATAAGTGATAGATGGGAAATAGAATATGAGACGAAAGTGAAGGAGTTCATGGAGAAAGGATTGAGTGAGGAGGAAGCAAGGGAAGAGGCAAAAGAAGGAGTGTTCCATGAATTTGACATTCCAGAAGAGTACTTGTGGGATAATTTGAGGAAAGATGTTGAAAATCTCCCAATGAAGCTCGAAAACGCTATGAAGAAAATAGCTGAACGTGAACCAGACCTCAAGCCCGTCTTTGAAAGGTTTGATTTTCTCCAATTTGCGAGGAACAGGGAAAATACTGAGATTCTGAGACAGTTGATGGAGGTATTCAGCGAAAGAAAACTTTACCATGTTTCGCCAGACATTCTTGGCGATGCCTATGAGTGGATACTGAGCTATTTTGCACCCCAGAAGGCAAAAGAAGGGGAAGTTTATACACCCAGGGAAGTGATAAACTTACTGGTTGAACTCATAGACCCTGCGGTTGATGGTGGAATTGAAATCTATGACCCTGCGTGTGGCTCTGGGGGCATGCTCATCTGTGCTTATAATCACATAAAAAAGAAGTTTGGAGAAGAAGGCATTAAGAAAGTTTTTCTCTGTGGCCAGGAAGTAAATCCCCTCACGGCTGCGCTCTGCAAAATGAATATGTTCATTCATGACATCAGGGATCACAGGATTGAAATCGGAGACACTTTGATGTGGCCCAAATTGAAGGATGAGGATGGAAAAATTAAGAGGTTTGATGTTGTGATTTTCAATCCTCCATGGAACCAGGATGGTTATGAGGAAGAAAAGCTCAAAAAGGCGGAGGCCTGGCAGGAACGATTTAGTTATGGGTTCACGCCTAGCCAGTCCGCAGATTGGGTATGGGTTCAGCATGCACTGGCTTCTACAAAGCAGAACGGAAAAGTGGGACTTGTGATAGATAATGGATGTCTTTTCAGGGGAGGGAAAGAGAAAAATGTGAGAGCCCAAATTCTGAAGGATGACCTTGTAGATTGTGTGATTCTTTTGCCAGAAAAGTTGTTTTATAACACTGGTGCACCTGGTGCAATAATTCTCTTTAACAAGGGTAAGCCGCCTGAAAGAAGGGGAAAGGTTTTATTCATTAATGCAAGCCAAGAGTATGAGAAGCATCCAGAAGTGAGGAAATTGAACAGGATCGGGAGCCAGCACATTGAGAAAATCGCGAAAATCTACAGGGAATTTAGGGATGTGAAGGACATTGCAAGAGTTGTTCCGCTTGAGGAGATTAAAAACAACGATTACAATCTGAATGTCACGCTGTATGTGTTTGCGGAAGAGAAAGCAGAAGAGATAGATATCCAGAGAGAATGGAGAGAACTGAATGAAGTGGAGCAGGAAATTGTAGATGTGGAGAAAAAGATTGAGGAGTATCTGAGAGTGATAGGGTATGGTGGAGAAGATGAGAAATAAAATAGAAAGCATCGAGGAGTTAGAAAACATTTATTATGGGACAGATAAAAAAAGTTCGGGAATAAAGAGGATGCTACTATGGAAAAATCAAGCATAAAATGCGGCCCCATGCTTCCATCCATGTGCACCATCCGGTACACGCGTCAGCATGGACTTACCCGCATAGAGCAGATTAGCTTCAGAGTATATAAAAGCTTTGAAATGTATCTGGAAAAGAGGGAAAACACGGGTATGTATCAACATAATCTGATCGCAACTGATAGCGCTTACTACTACGCAAATATAAAGAATTGCAATATGATACTGATATTTTTTTCATTTACTCAACACAACGAAATTGAAAAGTGTCAAAATAGGCGCAAAAATCTATTAGGCACATCCAAACGAACAAGCGGCCCAAACGGAAAAGGTGGTGATAATGGTCCCTGAAGCACCAGAAATATACACAACAAACTATGAGAGGATAAAAGAGGAACTCTTTAACAAATTACCGCCAGAAGTATTCAATCTTCTCAATGAATGGATAAGACAAAATTGGCACACTATTTTCCTGGGTGGAATTGATATAAAAATTGTTGTAGATACTAATATTGTGATCTCCGAAGCACTTGCTTTGTTGAAGCATGGTAAATCCTGTCTGATAAAATTATCTAATTTCAACATTCTAAAACTCTATGCACCCGAATGGCTAGAGGAGGAAGTAGATAAAAAAATTCCACAAATTGCAAAGAAAAAGAAAATTGATCAATCTAGGCTGAGAGATGCTGTTAAAAGGATAATGAAAGTCATAAATCTCCACCACTCAAGCAATATTATCCCATCCGTGATTGTTAGTAAAATAAGAAAACGAGACCCGAAAGATACACCGTACTTAGAAATTTATCTTCAGCACAAGGCTCATGCAATTCTTACGCAAGATTCAGATATCTACGAAATTAAAGAAATAAAAGTGTTAAAGAGAACTGGAGAGCTTAAAAAAATTCTTTATATTGCAGAAAGTGGTATGCTGGCCATCTTTCTATCTTTCGAAGCAATTCCAACAATCGCCACAATTTTATGCATACTGTTGATTGAAATAATATTTTTGATACTTGAAGTACTATATTCTGTTGGTAAATCCATATATAATGCATTAAGAAATGCTAGTGAATGGTTTAAAAGTCTTCCAATCGAAGATAAAATATTTTATACATTGTTTGGATTTGCGGTCGCTACAGTTGTTCTACTTTTTATATATAATAACAGAGAAAAAATATTCCCATTTATAAAAAGTTTTGTCAAAGAAATCATAAAAACTCTTAGTGAGATTAAAATGTTTATCGAAGTTTTGATCCAATTTGTCACAAAAGTATATGGATTGCTACTAAAAGATGTCGAAGAAGTCATGACACTCTATAATGAAATTAACAGAGATTTAGAAAAAATCATGGTCGATGCAAATGTATAACCTCCTCAATTTAGAAAGCCACAAATAGCTTAGATTGACTCACGAAACACTGGTGAATCTTATGCTGAAAGAAAAAAGTAGAACAAAACCAAATACGGAATTGGACCAATTTCTAGATATTTCTAGAACTACGAAGACTGCAGATTTAACACAAAATACACACTTGGACGAAAATAAGGATGTAGCTAATCTCTCGTATTCCAGAGAGAACAGAATATCTACCTTGAATAGCAAAGAGAATGTTCTTGAGATTGAGGCAGATGCATCCTTTAAGAATAGAATAGGCACTGTATGTGTAATCCTTAAACAAGGTTCGAGGAGATACGCACCAAAGACTTTCGATTTTCGACCTATTGGGCCGGTTCACGCAGAACTACATGCGATCTATCTAGGGCTGAAAACTGCTCTTGAGCATGTGAAAAGACATCCAGAAATAACCAACATTAAAGTTTCCAACGATAACAAGTATGCAGTGAAATTAGCAACGGGTCAAGATAATCCGAGAAGGGAATACATAATAGATGAAGTGAATAAAATAAATGCTCTGAAGAATGAGATGATTAGCATTCAAATTGAGGTTGTGCATGTTAAGGGAAAGCATCTCAAGAGAGCGGACAACCTTGCTAAAAAAAAGAGAGAATCTGTAGAAAAGAAAAAAGCAGAGCAAATTAGGGAGAGGGAAGAAAAACTCAGGAGGGCAATGGAAAGGTCAAAGGAAGTAAAGATCGTAGAAAGGGAAGGTAGGTACGTTGCAATGGGTATAGAAGGGCAGGAATATATAGTATCCCTTTCACCACCATCATGTGAATGCGAATGGTGGAAAAATAATTGGGGCAATAAACCAGAATATGTTCAGAAAGCTAGAGCACTACCTTGTAAACACATGTGTGCCCTTGCAAATCATCTTGGAACAGATATTAGAAAAATCTTTGAGAAACCCTTAGGGAGGGTTGACTGATGATACCGTTAGTTTCAAAATATCAACACACAGAAGAAAAAACGATTGCATTTGTTTTCTCAAAAAAAGCCAAAGAAGAAAAGATAGAAGACAAGAAAATTGATGATACGGAGATTGTTAAAAAAATAATTGAAGTCATTGAAAAACTTCCACCCGGTTCCAAGAAAAAATTAGAAGACCTCGCTCCACCTACAAATCCAAAAAACTGGATAAATACCATTCTTAACAATTCTACTCCACACAATGAAATAGAAGTAGAAAAAAATAATAGAAAATAACAGGGGATTGAAAA
>JAWACX010000095.1:0-6462 GCA_038896575.1 Thermoplasmata archaeon | reverse complement strand
GATTTATTTCATTGCAGATGGTATCAACTACATTCCCTATGAGGACCTCTATGCCTCATATTACGGCTTATCTCCAATTCTCCCTGACAATGGCTGCCTTGTTGCATTCTCGCTTGATAACGATGGGCATGGAACTGGATGCTCGGGTACGGCAGCAGGCCAGGGCAGGATTCCATTTGCCGGCGCAGATGGAAATGTGTACTACCTTGGCAAAGGTATGGCCCCAGATGCAAAGATAATAAATGTCCCAATCTTCAATGTATGGTCAGATACATTCGATGCCTGGTTCTTCGCAGTGGAGGGTTATGATGGAGACCCGACTACACCAGAAGATGGGGCCCAGATTTGCTCAAACAGCTTTGGCTACTCAAGCGCATACGATGATGGCTGGAACACGATAGACAGGTATCTCTATTACATTGCTGCAATGTATGGAGGAGGCGTTACAACATTTACCATTGCAAATGGCAATGGAGGACCTGGCTATGGGACAATAACCACACCTACAAATCCATTTGTGGTGAATGTGGGTGCAGCAACGGAAATGGGTTACAGAATTCCCTATGGGTATGAAGGTGGCACCGGCGGTGCAAAATATGGCGATATAATTCCATTCTCAGGCAGGGGTCCAACAGCAATGGGCTATCATGGTCCTGATGTGGTTGCTGTAGGTGCATATGGCTGGGCTGCAATACCGTTGTGGCAGATTTTTGATGGCTCAATGGCAGGAGACCTGTTCGGTGGTACAAGCCAGGCGTGTCCTGCAGCTGCAGGTGCCCTCGCTCTGATTTATGATGCATACAAGCAGCGCACAGGTTACTTCCCGAGCGCTACAGTTGCAAAGAGATTGCTCATGCTTGGGGCTGATGACATTCACTACGATGTTTATGCCCAGGGTTCAGGCTACATCAACTGCAAACGCTCTGCGGATATGGCCAGGGGTTGGAGCGGGATTTATTCAACCCTTAGCTACTGGCAGCCAGGAACAAGTACAGGTTTACCTGGTGGGAGCAAGCCAGTAATGTTTGCAAAGATGATGTTCCCAGGAACCTCCGATTCCACAACCTTCGTGGTGTACAACTACTATAATACTGCAAAGGTTGTGAATCTAGCTGCAAAAGAAATTGTAAAAATTGGTGAGGCAACTACCACCCTTACAACAAATGCCACAACTAACAGATGGTATTTGAAGCTTAGCGACCTTATTACTGATAGCAATCTCAGGAACAGTACCCAACTTCTGAGGGTGACTGCATACCTTGATTACACCACATTTGACATGAAGACAGACTACACACCAGATGTGATATACAGGGTAGATATCCATGACTGGACAGATGCAAATGGGAATGGAATAATGGACAATGCTACATCCAACCAGGAATTCAACAGATATACGGTAGAACTTGTCACGGGAAATGTCCAGGAAGTATGGATTCATGACCCCGTGGCAAGGAGCCACACAGATACGGTTATTGAGGTAAGACCATATAGATACAGCTACACCACACATGGACCAATAACAATACATTTGCGCCTTGAATCCTATGCCCAGCAGGACTGGCCACTGATTGCGTTCTCTGCAAGCACTCTCAACCTGAACGCCTCAGGAGCGCCCGGATACAGTGCAAGTGTGACTGCCACTATCACGGTTCCCGCTGACTATGGTGTTGGTTGCTATGAGGGTGCAATTCTGATTAACGATGGCACAAACACCTCGGTTATTCCAGTATCCCTGAATGTAGCAGGCAACTTCACAAACGATTCCTTTGTGTTTGGAACCAATACATTGAACACCGTGTATGAGAACAGCAAGGTTAGGGGCAAATACGACTGGGGCTGGAGAGCAGAGACTGGTGACTGGAGATTCTACTTTATCTGGGTAAATACCTCATTAACAGACCTCTCCAATCAGTATCTCCTCCTTGACCTTAACTGGCAGTATGTACCCACAGACATAGATGCCTACATCCAGGGTCCAAAGCTAGATGTCTTTTCCGCATACTTCCCGAGCACCTACGGGCCTTACACACTCTCCACGATTGGCAGGAGTTCAAACTCCTATGTTTCTGCAGGCAAGTACACATTTGACTCATCGACTGATGATGCAAGGGATATTGTGTTTGCACCACTGAAACCAGGATTGAACCAGATAATACTCCACAACACCCTGTTGAACGCAACCTCTTATCCTGAAAACTTCACATGGGAGTTAAGCAGGATGTACTACAAGTCCTGGACAACCGACCTTTATGCCTATGTCACAGACCATGTTTACACAACAGGCAAGGTTGGTGAAGTTGCTATAAACTCATCCAAGGACTGGGACGGCTTCTCCTCCAAAGTTGAGAGCATGACAGCAACACTTTACACAAACCAGATTGTATACCAGGACAATCCTGATGATTACACAACTGCAAGCTGGATAAAGCCTGTAAAGGTTCTCGGGGCAAGCATGTTGAAGATTGCAATCACAAGGGTAGGAAATCCAAGTGATGACCTTGACCTCTTCCTGGTCTACGATGCTAACAACAATGGGCAGTATGACCCAAGCGGAGATGCACTCAAGGCTTACTCTGCAACTGCTGCAGCACTTGAAGCCATCACCTACAAGAACCCTGCAGATGGCACATACTTTGTCCTTGTCCATGGTTGGAGTGTACCTGGTGGGCAGGATAACTTTGATATCTACATTGGCATTGGCTCAAAGATGCCACTGTTCTCCTGTGTAGGCCTTCCGACATTTGTGCACAAGGATACGCTCTACACATTTGACATCATGGCAAACATCCCACCAATAGGTGGCGTGTTCGGTGCCAGTGTTGGTTTCGGACCTGAGAACTCTGGAAAGACTTTCCTCCTTGATGTTCAGGCTGAAATTGAAGATGGTGCACCACCTGAACTCCAGGTCTCATCGCCAGCTGACGGCTCATATGTGACCACGCCAACACCGCTGATAAAGGCTAGATACACAGATGATGTTGTGACCTCTCCAATGGATGCAAGCTCTGTTGTGGTAAAGGTGGATGGCATCACTGTAACGGCACAGGCCAGGATAGATCCTGATTCAGGTGAAATTTCCTTCAAGCCTCTGAGCGCGCTTCCAGAAGGAACACATACTGTGTACATTTCAGCAAAGGACTCATACGGTAATGGTGCATCAATAACCTGGTCCTTCACGATTGACACGATTCCGCCAACTCTGGTGGTCACCGCACCCACCGGTGGTGAAATCACAAACAATCCGACACTGAAGGTGAAGGGTTACACCGACCCTGTTGACTCAACGGTCACAGTAAATGGAAACACCGTGCCACTGGCTGCTGACGGTTCCTTTGACTATCCAGTTGCACTCTCAGAGGGTTCAAATACAATTACAGTAATAGCCACCGATGTCGCAGGCCACACAGTGAAGGTTGAGAAGAAGGTTACCCTTGACACCAAGGCACCAACACTCACGGTCACAGAGCCAGCGGAAGGTGATATTGTTACAACCACCGTGATTACAGTTAAGGGTACAACAGAAAAGAATGCAGTGGTCATGGTTAATGGCAACTATGCAACTGTAGATAGCACAGGGAAGTTCTCTGCTGATGTAACACTTGCAGAGGGAACGAATGTAATACAGGTGACAGCAAGGGATGCTGCAGGCAACATTGCAAAGGCCACGGTGAATGTGATCCTTGATACAATTGCACCTGTCCTTGCTGTGACAAGCCCGGCTGATGGTACAATACTGGCAACAAATAGCGTCACTGTGAGCGGAACAGTCTCTGATGCAAATCTTGAAACACTCAAGGTAAACGGAAATGTGGTGCCTGTAACAAACAATGCATTCACTACAGAGATTGCACTGTCTGAAGGCACAAATACAATCACTGTTGTAGCCACAGACCTAGCAGGCCACACGACCACTGTGACTCTGAATGTTGTTGCGGACACTTTGGCACCCACACTCTCGGTAACCGCTTCTGCAACAGATACAAAGGTGCCTGTTGTGACAATAAGCGGCACAGCAACCGATACAGGCACAGGCGTAGCAAAGGTGACTGTGAACGGTAACCTTGTGACTGTGGACAGCACTGGAAGGTTCACAGCGAATGTTGGATTGCTAGAGGGTACAAACACAATCACGGTTATCGCCTATGACCTTGCAGGTAATTCTAGGACTGAAACACTCTCGGTAAACTATACCTATGTGCCAGAACTCGGTGACTTGAACAACAGAATAAATGATACAAACAACAGGTTGAACAACACCAACAGCAAGCTAGATGATACCAAGAATCAGCTGGATACCACAAAGAATGACCTCAACAACAGGATAGATGACACAAAGAAATCCCTGAGTGACCAGATTAACTCCACAGGGTTGAATGCAATGCTCCTTGCGGTGCTGGGCATAATCCTTGCAATTGTGGCAATTGTGCTGCAGTTCGTGATGAGGCCAAAACAGCCAACGCCCGAGGCACCAAAGGAATGGACTGGTCCTGCAGAGGAGACACCATCTGAACCAGTAGCGGAAACACCGCAGGCAGAGTCAGCAGAAGAACCCAAACCCTAAAACCTTTTTTTTAATTTTTTATTTTCGGAGATAACTTTTTTATTTCCTCTGTATTACCCTCACCCATGCTCCAAGGATACAGCCATCGCGAAATAGAGAAGAGGTGGCAGGACTGGTGGGAATCAGAAAAAATCTACTGGTTTGATTTCAACTCAGAAAAGCCATATTACTCCATAGATAACCCACCCAGATATGCCTCCGGAGCCCTGCACATGGGCCATGCAACCCATTACACACACATAGATTTTGTTGCAAGATACAAGCGGCTGAGGGGTTACAATGTCTTTTTCCCGCTCTGTTTTGATGTTAATGGAACTCCTATTGAAGTAAATGTAGAAAAAAAGCATGGAATAACAAAGAAAAGTGTTTCCAGGCAGGAGTTTATAAGGCTCTGCAGTGAGTTTGCAGAAGGAAACATTGCGGAGATGACCAGACAATTCAAGATACTGGGAGAGAGCATGGACCCTTCAATTTATTACCAAACTGATGCCAGTTACTATCGCCGTCTCACCCAGATTTCTTTCATCCGTTTATTCAAAAATGGCCTTGTGTACAAGGGCACTGCACCTGTGAACTGGTGTCCAAGATGCGAGACTGCGCTTGCAGATGCCGAAGTGGAATACAGGGAACGCAAAACGCTTTTGAACTACATAAAATTTCGTGAAGAGGGAGGTAAAGAAGTGACAATAGCAACTACAAGGCCGGAACTTCTTTGCACCTGCCAGCTTGTTGCAGTTAATCCTGAGGATGAGGAGAACTACTATCTTGCAGGCAGGTTCCTTTATACTCCGCTCTACAACAAAAGGGTTCAGGTTGTGGCTGATGAGAAGGTTGACCCGCATTTCGGCACAGGTATTGTTATGATTTGCACGATAGGAGATAAGGATGACCTTGAATGGGTACATAAGTATGGGTTGCCCCTTGAAATTGCGATTGACAGGGAAGGCAGGATGACAGAAATCGCAGGGAAATACAGCGGGATGAGTGTTGAGGAGGCAAGAAAGGCGATAATTGAGGATTTGCGAGAGCAGAATTTGCTTGTTAAACAGGTGGAGATTACCCAGAATGTGGGCACCTGCTGGCGGTGTCATACTCCAATTGAGTTTCTTTCCTTGCCCCAGTGGTATCTGAAGATTCTACCCTACAAACAGATGGTGCTGGATGCCGCTGAAAGGATTGTATGGCATCCCGGATACATGAAGGTGCGGCTAATCGACTGGGTAAACTCGCTCAACAGGGACTGGGTGATTTCAAGGCAGAGGTATTTTGCAACTCCCATTCCTGTCTGGGAGTGTGTTAAATGCTCCCATGTAGTGGTTGCAAAGGAGGAACAATGTTATGTGGACCCTCTCATTGATAGCCCTCCTGTGGAAAAATGCCCGGAATGCGGCGGCGAGCTGAAGGGCTCGGAGGAGGTTTTTGACACCTGGATGGATTCAAGCATTTCACCGCTCTACAATGCTTTCTGGGAAAGGGACGAAGAAAAACTCAGGAAATACTATCCAATGAGCATAAGGACGCAGGCCCATGATATAATAAGGACCTGGGCCTATTACACAATTCTCAGATGCATGCAACTCACAGGCGAAATTCCATGGAAGGAGATTATGGTTGATGGGCACATCCTCGCCCCTGATGGCACTCCAATGCATGCCTCTGCTGGAAATGCCATAGACCCGATACCGCTGCTTGAAAAATACGGTGCAGATGCCTGGCGATACTTCTGTGCCAGATGCCCGATAGGAGAGGATACTCCATTCCAGGAGAAGGAGCTTGTCCATGGTTCCAGGTTCGTTAACAAGTATTACAACATAAACAGGTTCATTGAAAATGCACTGAAGGGCTGGAATGGAGAAAGAGGGGAACTTGAGGTTGAGGACAAGTGGGTCCTTTCAAAG
>JAWACX010000094.1:0-6463 GCA_038896575.1 Thermoplasmata archaeon | reverse complement strand
TTTCTTACCTGAATATTTGCTTATTGTTCTCGGCATCTCGATCCCTTCTGGCCGGAGAGGGAGTCTACCAAAACTCCCATCCCTTCGGCTAGAAGGGAGATATTTTTTTATCTATTTTTGTTTTTTATTGTTTTTTAAATTTTCCAGAAGACATTTAGTTTCAAAAGCCAGCATCATTTGCGGGGAACACGGAATTCACGCCAAAGTTTATATATCCCGTTCATTGTTAAGTATCACCTATAGCAAGAAGGTGAAAGTATGGTCAGGAAGCCTGGCAGAATGTATCGCAGGATTGAAGGACAGCCCTACACAAGGGTGGAGTACATGGGGGGTGTCCCTAATGTTCGCATCTCCCAGTTTAAGGTTGGTAATTTAACTGCTGATTTTGATTGTGCAGTTTCACTTGTAGCACTTGAAGCTTGCCAGATAAGGGATATAGCGTATGAAGCTGCAAGAATTAGTGCCACCAGAGTGCTTGAGACAAAGGTGCCCAACATGTTCAGGCTTACTGTTTGTAAGTATCCTCATAATGTTCTCAGAGAGCACAAAATGGCAACTGGTGCAGGAGCAGATAGAGTTTCTGGTGGCATGCGGGCCGCCTTTGGGAAAGCAGTAGGCCATGCAGCAAGGGTAAACATAGGCGATGTAATTCTCACTGTAGAGGTTCCAAAGGACAAACTGGACATTGCAAAGGAGGCATTGAGAAAAGCAAACTCCAAACTTCCAACTCCAACAAAAATGGTGGTAGAGATTAAGAAGAAACCTGAGGAGAAGAAGGAGAACTAATTTTTACCTACCATTTATACGCTATATAGCTTGCAGTTAAACCGCAGAATTTTATTTCATAAATTTTACACCCAGGAAATAGTTGGATTAATTCTTGTTTTTTCAAAAGTCTGATAGAATTGGCAGTCTTTACTGCAGCACTTTTGGACATCTTCCTGTACCATCCCAAATTGAAATGGGACAACAGAAACACCTTGAGCCACAATGGAAAAAACTGAAAGAAAGGAAACATAAAGTGCGGCTCAAAGGGAAAGTAGAAATTCGGAGTTTGTATGAAATACCGTTTGCCAACCCTCTGGATTTCTCGAGCCATTTTTTGCTGCTCAGAGTAGTCCCCAACATGCTCGATCACTGAATTTGAAAATACCACATCAAACTCTTTGTCCTTGAACTGATACATGTTTCTGGCATCTCCAACCACAATCCTTAGCCTTGGATTATGCCGCTCCACAGGGAAAAGATTTAAAATCGTAATTTCTGCACCATCCAGGAACCCGAGCCTTTCCCAGAAAGTTTCAGTTCCACCAACATCCAGAACTTTAACGGGTTTCGGGAGTTGGGAGAGAAGAGATTTAAAAAATGTAATTCTTTCCTGTCTGAGCTTAACTGCAACCGAGCCATCCATCTGATAATCCACAAACCTTCTAAGGGCTCTCATGGTCTGGAGAGGAGGGAGGCATATAATCGCTTGTACTCATTTGCAGCACGGTTCCAGGAAAAATCCAGCCCCATATTTTTCTTCACAATGGAGTGCCACACTTCCTTTCTGTTAAACTTCTCCAGTGCTCTCAAAATTGCTTTCATGAACTCATCACCGAGATAATTTTTGAAAAGAAACCCATTTCCAAGCTCTTTATCAGCATCTAAATCAAACACCGTGTCCGCAAGGCCTCCTGTTTGTCTGGCCACGGGCACAGTTCCATACCTCATAGCAATCATCTGGATCAAGCCGCAAGGCTCAAATTTTGAGGGGATTAGGATGAGGTCTGCACCAGCATAGAGCTTGTGAGCAAGTTCCTCATCAAACCTCAGCACACACACAATTTTGTCACTCACCTCACCAAATGTGGATACAAGTTCTTCATAGTATCTGTCTCCCGTGCCCAGTATCACAATCTGCACATCCAAATCCAGAAGTTTCGGGAGCACATCCGCAATCAAATCAATTCCCTTCTGTTCAGAGAGCCTTCCTATGTATGTGAGCAAGGGCACCTCCGGGTCCTGCTTCAATCTGAGTTCCCTCTGGAGTTCTAGTTTGTTTTTTTGCTTTCCCTCAATCGCATTGTCAATTCCGTAGTTGTGATAGAGGTATTTATCTGTCTCTGGATTAAAGAACTCTGTGTCAATCCCGTTCAGGATACCTGAAAGTTTAGGAGAGACATATCTCAGAAGTCCTTCCATTCCATAGCCATACTCTGGAGTCTGGATTTCCTTGCTGTAGTTCGGACTGACTGTGGTTACTGCATCAGAGTAAACAATGCCACCCTTCATGAAACTGAACTGTCCATAGAATTCCATCTCCTCCATTCTGAAAACACTTCTGGGCAACCCTGTGTACTTTATTGCATCCTGCGGAAAATTTCCCTGGTATTGGAGATTGTGTATGGTGAACAGAATTTTGATATTGGAAAGCGCCTCGTTCTCTTTCTCAACCACACGGATGTAGGGCGGAATTATGCCTGTCTGCCAGTCATTGCAATGTATGATATCTGGCTTCCACTCATACCTCTTTATGAATTCAACCACGGCCCTTCCAAAAAACGCAAACCTTCTCGCATCATCTGGTTCCCCATAAAGTGAGTTGCGGTAAAAGTACCGGTAGCAGTCCACAAGGTATACCTTCACACAGCCCCATATCTCGGTTTCTCTAATTATTGCAGTATCTGGATATTCCTCAACTCCTATGGGAAAATCCATCAATGTGCTCTCCCATTTTCCTATGTTTTTGTATCTGGGCATTATTATTCTTGCATCCACACCCTGGTGCACAAGTGCCTTGGGCAGGGTGCCACTCACATCAGCAAGCCCACCAGTTTTTGCAAGTGGTGCCACTTCCGAGCTCGCAACCAACACCTTGAGCTGTTTCTCTGCCATGCAGGGGGAATAGAAAAAGTGATATTTTAAGGATACTTTTATATAACCGCAAACCCATCATCCTCCATGCCCCTGAGACAACCAGCAGTTGCAGGTGCATTTTATCCCTCCTCAGCTTCAAGCCTGCGAAAGATGATTGAGCAGTGTTTTCTTCATGACCTCGGATTTGGAAGAGTTCCAAGGTTGAATGCCCAGGGAGAGAGAAAAATAAAAGGAATTGTGGCCCCACATGCAGGCTACATTTATTCCGGTCCTGTTGCCACCCACGCCTATGGTATGCTTGCCGAGGATGGTTTTCCAGATACATTCATAATTCTGGGTGTGAATCACCATGGTTTTGGTGCTGATGTGGCCCTCACAACCCAGGACTTTCTTACACCCCTTGGCACTGCAAAAATAGATATGGAAATTGCCGAGAGGCTCATCGCAGAGGGAATTCCAGATGATAAAAATGCCCATGAAGAAGAGCATTCAATAGAGGTTCATCTCCCATTCCTTCAATTCTTTAAAGAAGTCCAGTTTGTGCCGATTTCAATGTATAGAATGGACATTCCAACTGCAAAAAAGACAGGAGAGGCAATAAAGAATGTAATTTCTGGCGCAAAAAAGGATGTCGTGGTGATTGCCTCTACAGATTTTTCCCACTATGTGCCAAAGGAGTGGGCATACAAGTACGATGCCATTGCAATTGAAAAAATAGTTAACTGTGAGCCAGAAGCACTTTACTCTACAATTAGAAAATACGGGATTTCTATGTGCGGTTATGGACCGGTGCTTACATTGCTCTATGCTCTCCACCTGAAGGGCAAGCTTCTGAAATATGCCACATCAGGTGATGTTGAGGATATGTTTGAGGTCGTGGGCTATGCCTCAATAGTTTTTGAGCAGTAGGGGTCTAAAACTCATCTGGGTTGAAACATGGTCCATAACAGCTTCCTCTTTCATCACCATTCTTACTTCCAGGAACCCTTACATTCAACCCAAACTTTTAGATAGTTGGATGGCATTCAACCTTTAATGCGCATCTGTGTGCTTGGCAGCGGCAGTTCTGGAAACGCAACTTATCTAGAAACAGAGAAAACAAAAATTTTGATTGATGCTGGGCTCCCTTTTCTGGTGATTGCTTCTCGGCTGGCAGAACTCGGGGTCCTGGCTGAGGAAATTGATGCCATTCTTTTGACCCATGCCCACATTGACCACATCCGAAGTATAGGGACTTTTGAGAGGAAATTTGCAACACCTATTTTTGCACCACCGGGCACACAGAAAGTGGCAATGGAAAAACTCGGCAACTATCCCTGGAATTTTTGCAAACCAGAGGAAAAGTTCTGCGACATAGAAATTCAGTGGTTTCCTGTTCCACATGGAGACAGGCAAACTGCTGGTGAGCCCGTGAACTTCGTTATCAGGAGCAGAAATGTGACCCATGCCCATATCACAGACCTTGGCACCTACACCACAGAAATGCTGGAAATTGTGAAGGGTGCTGAGTCCATTCATGTAGAGGCGAACTATGAGGAGAGTATTGTGGCTAGAAAACTTGCGGATCCTGCATACGCTGCTGAGTGGGAATACCTGGAATGGGTTGCAAGTTCAAAAGGTCATTTATCAAACACTCAATGTTCCGATTTTCTTTCAATGGTTACCACGCAGAAAACCAGACATGTGTTTTTAGCCCATCTCAGCGAAAATCATGAGGAGCCAGACAAAGACAACAACTCATTTGCAGTTGCCAGAAAAAAGGTTGCACAGCGGCTCAAAGCCCTCAGGTTAAAACCAGAACTGCATCGCACCTATCGCCGGGGCGCCACAGAGGGAAAAAAGAGTGATGTGGTGCAGATTTAGTCAAGCGAGCACTGGCACAATCTTTCCTACGACCATCTTCGCATTCTCATTTCCAGTTTCTATTGAGACTGTAAACCACACAATCTCTCCAGAAGAAACTGCAATGTTTTCTGATGGAATCACTGAGAATGTAGCCCCCTTGCCATCGCTCGCAACATGCAGCTTTGTGATTTTCACTGGTGCTTCATTCAGGTTCTGAATCCCAAACGCGTCTGTGAAGATAATTTCTGCACCTGGCATAATGGTGCCAAAGTCAATTTTGAGATTCCCTGCTGCATCAATCACGGCATGAGAACCTGGCACAAATTTCAAATTTCCTAACACGCTTGCATCTGGATTTTCTCTCGCACCGAAATAGGAAGCAGAGAGCAGGAGCATTCCCATGAGGAGAATTGTTGAAATTTTCATCCTATCACCTCCAAAAACCCAATCTGAAACATGGGTTTTAAACTCAGCTCTCCAATTATCAGAAATGATAACGAGAAAAATCAAAAAAATTGGTGGGAGCACTGGGATTCGAACCCAGATCAACGGGTATCTTCGAGGTTGTTTTTCAACCTCTTTTCGGGTCTATGCTCCAGTTACTCATCATACTGGAGTCAGTATACCCGTATGCTATCATCCCCTAACTGGAGCCCGTTAGGATACCTGGTTACCCCATACTCCCTTACTGTGTCCGGAGCTTCATTGCTCTCTTTCTTCGGCGCATTCGCTTCTTTCGCCATTTCCAGCGCATCTTTCCTCTTTTTTTCCATACCCTGGAACTTCGTTTCATTGGAATACCCCTGTTCTACCTTTAGAGACCTTGTTGTATGCCAAATAACAAGTATTATTTAATTCTTTATCATCACCCCGTTTGTGGGACAATGACCAAGGTTATTGTTACGCATGGTGGTGCAGGTGCTGGCAAAGAGTACTCTGATGGCACACAGAAAGCTGCAGAAAGGGGAATGGAGGTCCTTCGCAATGGCGGAAATGCCCTGGATGCAGTGGTTGAGGCCATAGTTGTGCTGGAGGATGATGAGCGTTTCAATGCTGGTACTGGTTCTTATGCAAAGCTGAATGGTGAAATTGAAATGGATGCTGCGCTCATGGATTCAAGGATGCAGGCAGGTGGTGTGGCTGCGATAAAGAGAGTGAAGAATCCAATCAGAGTGGCAAGATGTGTTATGGAAACACCCCATGTATTGCTTGTAGGAAATGGTGCCATGGAATTCGCAAGGATGAAAGGATTTCCAGATTATGACCCGATGACTGAGAAAGCAAGGAAAAAACTTGCAGAGGTAAAGGAAAAGCTGAGGACTGGAGAGCTGCCACCCTGGGCCGAAAAATGGAAGAAATTTGTTTATCCGGGGCTGGTTGGAACTGTTGGGGCTGTGGCAATGGACGACACTGGTTATTTTGCTGCAGGCAGTTCTACAGGTGGAACAAGCATAATGCTACCTGGCAGGGTTGGAGATTCGCCACAGATTGGCTCGGGGCTCTATGCAGGGAGGCATGGAGCGGTTACAGCAACAGGCATTGGAGAGGAGATTATAAAGCGCGTGCTCTGCAAATCAGTTTATGATAAGATTGCAAGAGGCATTGCTCCACAGAAGGCATGTGAGTGGGGTGTTTCCCTTTTCCCGAATGAAATTTCTGTGGGGATAATTGCGGTTTCAAAGAAAGGTGTGGGTGTGGCAAGCAACAGAGACATGGCCCACTGGGTGATTGTTGAGGAGTGACATGGAAACAAAAC
>JAWACX010000093.1:0-6502 GCA_038896575.1 Thermoplasmata archaeon | reverse complement strand
GCTGGAGGTTAGGTTTGGATCCGATCTGGGTCTATGATTTCTTCAACTCAAAGTTTGACTGGTACAATTCAAGCATCGGTGATGGTGGCAACAACGTTGCAGGATACAGGAACCAGCATTATGACAACATTTCTGCAAAAGTAATGGAAGAGATGGACCTAGCAACCAGGGTTGCCCTTGTGAAGGAATGCCAGGGTATGATTGCAACCCATCTGCCAACCAATGTACTCTACTACAAAAAACTCATTGAGGTTGCTGATAACACGGAATGGAGCGGGTATATGGAGCAGATTGGAGGCGTCGGGAATTTCTGGACTTTCCTTCAACTTCATCAACCCGTTTTGGTGCCAGAACTGAGGGTGGATGTGAAGGCCTCACAGCCTGTGCTTGAGGGTAACGCATATGCAAACCTTCGTCTGACCGTTACTGCACTGAGGCAGGATTCCACACCCTATCCCAATGTAACCGTTTCTCTTGCACTCTCTCCTTCAGACCCTGAGATTTTCCTCCCAGCCCAGAGTATGCTCACAGATGCAAATGGCAAAGCGGAATTCCTGGTTGTTGTGAAAAATAACTATTTGGCAGGAAGAATCTACAGGGCAGTGGTCAGTGCTACAGATGGCTCAAACAATGCAACTGCAGAAACCTACTTTGAAATTCTGCCTGCTGGCTTTGTTGTGGATGTGGAATCTCCAAGAGTTGTCGTGGGCACAGCCAACACAATATTTTACCTCAATGCAACTGTAACGCAATCAGGCACACCAGTGCAGGGTGCGCAAGTGGAGATTCAGGCACTCTATCCTTCCACAAATCTTCAGATAGTCAACACAAGAGGAAATACAGATGAAAATGGAAGGGTTTCCCTTCAACTCAAGGTTACGAGCAGTTTCACATCCTCTACCCCTGTAAACCTTACATTCACGGTCTGGCCACTAAATTGTCCGAAGTTTCTCTACACCCATACATTCGTTGTGATGGCCTATACAGGCACCCAAGTAACTGTTTCAGTGGAGACCATTGAACCAATAGAGGGAGTTGCCGGAACCACGAAAGGAGTAAATGTCACTGTGATGAGCGGAAGCACACCAGTTGCTGGTGCAAGGGTGTATGGCTACATTCTCCAGCCCCAGCGCGGTGTTAGCATTCTTGGGAGTAATCCACACTGGACAGATGGCAATGGGAGGGCAGCATTCACATTGAAGATTGACACGGATTTCTCAGCAAAAGCTACCTTTAACTTCATCTGCATTGTGGCAAGTGGAGGCTATGCGGGTTTTGCAAACACCAGCGTGGAGGTGACAGCAAAGGGTATCACAATCTCGCATACACCTGTAAGCTATGCTGTGGTTGGGAGCCCGATATATCTGAGTGCAAACCTGACCTCAATAATAGATATAGTCTGGGTGAAGGTGTATTATACGCCAGTTGGAAGCAATACCTCGCTTGCAATAAGCATGAACCTTGTTTCAGGGACGGAAACCAATGGCACCTGGGCTGTTGAAATTCCAGCGCAGAGCGAGGGCGGGACGCTGACCTATTACATTGTGGCAATGGATGCTGCAAACCAGACAGCAAGCACACCAGAATACGCAGTGGTAATTGGAACCACACCAGAGACTGGCAATGGAGGACTGATTGCTCTTCTCTCCCTTTTGATGCTTTGCTGTCTCTGGGTCCGGAAAAAATCGCGAACATAATTTTTTATTCAACTTACCACAAATCTTTATCCTGGCTGTAGGCCACTGCAGGGCAGGGCTGGAGACAGGTTCCACAGTGGGCACACTTCTCAGCATCAATCTTTATCCCTTTTTCTTCAAAGCAGATTGCTTTTTGAGGACATCTGGCAACACAGATTCCACACTTAACACAGTAAATTGCTTTCATTATTACTGCATGAAGCTTTTCCAGATTGGCCCGCATCTCCTCCTCATCCTTTCCCTTCACATCAATTGCACCTTCCTCAAAAACACGGGCAAATCCTGTTTCGCACATTCCATCCTGGCATTTTACAGGGCCGAGAATGTTGAGCAGATTTCCTACTCTGGTAATCTCCAACTTCGTGTTGTAGAGTCCTTCAATTTTATATCCGCCCACACACGGAGCATAGCTCTCAGCCAGCTTTAACTCAACCCCCTTCTCAACATGCTTTACCTCAATTCCCCCAATGTAGTCCTTTATACCAGGAGGAAGTTTCTTCCATCGCCAGAGCCCGTATTTCACATACTCCACAGGATTCCCTGACTTTGCGCTGAATGCCTTAAGATATTCCTCCCACCTTCTCAACCCCTTGAATTTTTTTCCAATTATGTAGAAATCCCCCATGCTGGATGCAGGGCAGAGATAGCAGCCAATCCTTTCCATTCCTTCAGCATACCAGGGATTTATCTCGCATCCCGAAGCCATGAGGTAAAGCCAGATGTGCAACGCATTCCAGTATTGGACTGGTGAGGCCCCTATCTGACCTGGAACCCAGGGATTTTCCCAGACACTTCCCTTCTGCGCCCTCTGTTCTGACTCATACACCCTTTGTCCGATAAAAACTACAGCTCCCTCTGGAAAATTTTTTGCTATAAGCCTTGTCGTAGGCCCGAGCTTGCAGAGTTTGCAGCACCACCTGAAATCCCTGCCTGGAGGCCCGAAAAGGTCCAGATTTTCCCAGAAGGCATTTCCTGCACTCTCCTCAATGAGCTCAAGATTGAATTTCCCAGCAATTTTTTTTACATAGGCGACAGTTTCAGGGAACTCCAGGCCAGTATCCACAAATAAAATCTTTGGCTTCAGACCTGCTTTGAGCACAAGGAGGAGCGTGGCAAGACTGTCCTTTCCTCCGCTGAATGAAACTGCAACTTCCTTGCCATACTTTTTCACAACACTCTGGATAAAGTTTATGGCCATTGCCTCTCGTTTTGCCAGGACTTCCTTGCTCCCCTCTGCGATTTTTTTCCAGTCCGTGACCCTATCTTCCAAAATCCTTGGCTCCCTGAATCCTTCTTTCCATCTCACCTTCACTGCAACTCCCTTTCTCTCACCCTCCTTCTTCATTTCCTGTGCATCCATCCTGGCCACACCCACAGCTAATGGTCTCCTGAGATTATCAAGGACAATTACCTCATCACCTTCAGTTATGCTCTCCTCAGCCTCAAGAACACCTGCAGCCATAAGATTGCTTCCGTTCAGAATGGGCTCAACCGCACCCTCGTCCGCAACAACATAATTCTTTGCCAGAAATTTCGCAATTCTGAATGCACCTTCCATTCTCATGAGCATCTGCCAGCCATTCCTTATGTCATACCGAACTGCTGCAACAATCTGCCCATCCATCACAACCTCGTACATCTTGTCAATTGAGGGCACGGGGTTAAGCACAGCAACCTTACCCTTTGGAAAGAGGGCAACTCCTGTGCCGGGCCCGAATTGTTTGTCCAGAATTTTCCTGAAAAGCCTTGTTTCTTTCGGAAAACAAGGTTTTACATCACCGGGTGGTGTAACAGGCACCTCAACTGTCCGGGATTTGCAGCGTCCACATTCCTGCTGTTCAACAACTGGAATGTTACAGTTAAGGCACCATCTAAGCACGAGGGGCCCGAATCTTACAAGACCCATGGAGAAAAGAAAGGAGAGAGAGAATAAAAACCTAACTCTGCTTTGCGGCACTGAAACATTTTTATCACCCGTTTCTTTTCAGCATTCATGCAGAAACAGCGGGTAAGGAAAATTCTTGAGAGACTGAAGGAAGAGGTGGATGTCATCGTGCTCAGGAATGCCACGGAGCCAAATATTGACCCGAACTTTTTTTATGTCACAGACCTTCCCTACGGACTCTTTGAGGGTTGTGTCTGCCTTATCTGGAGTGACGGCACCACTGAAATTCTCACCACAAAGCTTGAGGAGGAGACAGCAAAGCATGCAAAACTTCCGCTTACAGTGTTCAGCAGCAAGGAAGAAAGAACAAAGGTGTTGAAGAAAAAGCTTGCCAAGGCAAAGAAGGTCGGAATCAATTTTGAGAATATAACCCATCAGGCTTACCTTGAGATTGTTAAATGCACGAAAAATGCTAAGATGCTGGATGTTTCTGAAACCCTGAGAAGGGCTAGGATGATAAAGGATTCATCAGAGATCGAGCGAATTGCCAGGGCTTGTGCCATTGCTTCAAAAGTTGCGGATGAAATTCCCACAGTTGTGAGAAAAAACGGCATCAGGGAGGCGGAGGTAGTTGCAGAGATAAACTATCTTATGACAAGGTATGGTGCTTCCTCTCCTTCATTTGAGACAATTGTTGCTTTTGGAAAAAATGCTGCGGAGCCACACTATACTGCATGCACTGGAACACTCAGGGAAGGAGATTTTGTGCTCTGCGATTTCGGTGCAAAGTACATGCGATACTGCTCGGATATAACCAGAACTTTTGTTGCGGGAAAATCCACAAAAGAGCAGAGAAGGATGTATGAGGTTGTGCTTGAAGCCCATGAGGCAGCAATAGATTTCATCTCTGCGGGGAAAACAGGAAAGGAATGCCATAAAGTGGCAGAGAATGTGATAAATAAGTCAAGATACAAGGGAAAATTCATTCACGGGCTCGGGCATGGGCTTGGCCTCACCGTGCATGACCCTGGTGGTATGAGTCCAACCCAGGATATTGTGCTTGAGGAGAACATGGTTCTTACGGTGGAGCCAGGCATCTACATTCCCAAAATCGGGGGTGTGAGAATTGAGGATGACATCCTTGTCACAAAGGATGGGTGCAAGGTATTGACAGAGGCTGAAAGAGAATTTAGGGAGTTGAGGGTGAAGTAGATGGAAGTTGAGGACCACAGGCATTGCGTAATCTGTGAGAAGGTTATACCACCAGATAAGAAGGTTTGCGGAAAAAAATGTGAAAAGGAACTTGAGGCAAGGCTGAGGAAAAAGAAGATGCTTGTTTATCTCCTCTATGCTGGTGCCGCCCTCTTCCTCTTCATCCTCTTACTTCAATTAACGGGATTGAAATGATTGTGGGTGTTGGTGGAACCTTTGACCTTTTCCATAAGGGTCATGAGGCTTTGCTCAAGAAGGCTTTTGAGGTTGGTGACCGAGTTTTGATAGGTTTAACCAGTGATGAGTTTGTTGCTGGAAAAGGGGATATAAGTCCTTTTGAGCAGAGAAAAAAAGCAGTGGTTGAGTTTGCGGAAAAAATGGGTAAGCCCTACGAGATTCTGGCTCTGAATGATGTTTATGGAATTACACTTGAAGAAGGGCTTGATGCCCTTGTGGTCTCTACCGAAACCCACCAGAGAGCCATTGAGATAAACAGGGAGAGGGCAAGGAGAGGACTGAAGAAACTCAAGATTGTGACTGTGAAAAGGGTTCTTGCTGAAGACCTGTTTCCCATATCCTCTACCAGAATAAGAGCTGGAGAAATTAATCGCCTTGGAAAGAGGCTGAAACCTCTCACTATTGCGCTAGGTTCCACAAATCCAGTTAAAGTTGAGGCCACGAAATCAGTGCTTGCAAAAATTTTTCCGGCACTTGAGATGAAACTATATCCGAAAAATGTTGATTCGGGTGTGGGAAAACAACCGTTTGAGGGGAGTACTGTAAAGGGTGCGAAAAACAGGGCAGAGCGTGCTATTGGTGATTGCGACTATGGGATTGGGATAGAGGCAGGGCTGTTTTATAACAGGCAGATTAAGCGGTATTTGGATGTCCAGTACTGCGCAGTCCTTGACAGGTATGGGAGACTCACAGTCGGCCATGGCCCTGGTTTCTGCTACCCACAAGAAGTGGTTGAAATTGTAAAAAAGGGGAAAAGTGTGGAGGAGGCTTTTGAGCAACTCTATGGTGAGAAGAAAATCGGTCAGAGCATTGGTGCGATTGGGTTGCTTTCCAGAGGCCTTACAGACAGGGTGCAGATAACCCGGCAGGCTCTCCTTATGGCATTTGTGCCAAGGCTCCAGGGCTGGGAGGGGTAAAACCTGAGCCAAACACCACTACTACAACCCGGACTTCCTTCTAGCCCATGAGAGAGGGAACAGGCGGAGGCACACCGAAACTAAGTGGTAAACGGGAGTTTTACAAAATCCGGACATGACCCTTTTGGAGGAGACAAAAAAGAGGCAGATGGTGATTACTGGATGCTCTGGGCAAATGTAGATTAGAACTCGGAGGCAAACTTTATCTGGGTAGAGATGTACATGGACCCACCAGAAGGAGAATACACTGGAAGTGTGGAGATAGGTGAGAAAGGCCAGGGGAAATCCCGGAACTAAAATGTCTCTATCCCATACACCTTTTTTGGCAAATCTACCATAACCCTCCAGATTTTTTCCTCAGAAACCCCGAGTTCCAGAAGCCGTTTCACACGCCTTGGCACTGTGGTGATGTCAAGCACTGCACCGGGTCTGGACGGGTCATCCAGAAAATCTGTTTCCAGCATGAAATCAGGGTTTTCAAAAATCTCTGGTTTCAGAACTTCCCGGCTTGCAAGAACAGAGAGCGTAATCCCGCCAGCATGCCCGATTGCTTC
>JAWACX010000092.1:0-6664 GCA_038896575.1 Thermoplasmata archaeon | reverse complement strand
TGGTATATGGGAGAGGGTGTGGGACAAAATTCAGTTTTGAAGTTTCCCATTTATTGGCACTGGTTGAAATCATGCTTGAGATATTTTGTCCCGACTACTTAGTCTTTTACTATGACCACATACGCTCTCCATCCCCCGTACTTTTCAGGTGCATCTATCTTTGCTGAAGTTCCAAAGGCTGTTATTCTTTTTTCGTCCATCATTTCCACTTCTTCTGCCAGCTCCAACTTCCCCTTGTATGTGAAGGGAGGAAAGAAATGGCGGGAAACAATGAGAGAATTTGTTACTTCCCCACTTCACTTCCCGGGAGAGTACTTCCTGGGAAATCATTCGGAAGCAGGCTTCTCTGCTGACAAAAGGAGGTTTGGGTGGTTGGTGCTCCAAAAAAAGGAAGAGAGAATCCAGACTGCTCTTAATTGCAGGGCTCTCTGGCACAATCTCTTGAACTTGTAGACACTCTAATTTTGTCCCGCAGCCCAACAAAAGAAAACGATTAAATATCCAAACCACCATATCTTACCTAGATGCGAGACAATGGTGTTATCCTGGTTGTTTTCCTCCTCTCCTTGGCTTCTGGTTGGATTTCTCAGCAACCAGCTGCAGAAGGCAGCAGTGAAGGGTGCCAGGAAATAACATCCTCACCTTATCCACAACTTTCCACGCCATTTACAGTCCTCGTGCATCTGGATTATTTTATCTGTGATCCAGACCTTGACCCCTGGATAGCAGGAGACCCTGACCCATTCTTTGTTGTGCATGTGGAGGAACAGTATCAAACCACAGGTGTGTATGCTGGGATGCACGAGATTTACCTCAACCTAAACCTGAGTTTTACAATTTATCCAAAAAATCCAGTTATTCTCATAAGGATTGAGGCATGGGATGATGACACCGGGCTCACACTCGGGAATGATGAGATAGATATAGACCCAAATGCTGGCACTGCCCTTGACCTCTGGTATAATTTAGTCACAAAGAGCTGGTGTGGTGATACGAACACGACAATTGCTGCAGGCGATGCATCAAGCGACTGGGGAATCCTTGCTTTTTACATAGATGCAGAGCCGCTCTCACCTCTTGAATACGGTGATGTGAGGTTCTCCTATCTCAACACTGAAAACATCTACATTGGTGGTGTTCTGAAAAGCCAGTTCAAAAATAATTTGAAAGATTACCAGTTTTCAGTAACTTCAGCCATGACACTTGAGTTCACATTCATGACCTCAAATGGCCTTACCGTGAACATTGAGATTTACACTGGAAATCAGGTGATTGCAGCAAGAAACTTTACAGGGTTCTGGGGCACGGGTTTCAATGCAACGCCTGGCAATTATGGGATCAGGATAGGATGTGCTGGTGGCTCCGGCACAATTGAAACTGGTTTTTGTGCCTCCCCATTTAAAGCCCTTTCAACAGGTAATATAGTTTTCCAGGTTAGTGGAAATATTGAATTGATTGGGAGCGGGCAAAATTATGCAATGCTGAGAATGTCTGGAATGAGTGGAAAGGTAAGCATTACGAACACAGGAAGCATTGCAGGAACTGCATTTATAGCGATAAGGAATATAGAGCCAGATATGTTTGAGTTCAGGAATGCAACCACAAATGCACTTGGAAGAAACACGGTTCTCCTCTCAATCTCCATTGCTGGAGGTGAGACAAAGGTTGTTGAGATAATGCCCTGGTATGTGCCAGAGGATTACTGGTATGTGTTCATGAGTGATAGCCAGCCGCCTTTTACAACCCCACCTGGTGGGAATGTTGAGCAATCAGTCCATTTCCTTAACATCATTAACCAGACAAATCTGTTGAATCCCCCGCTTATCCTTCATGCAGGGGATTTTGTAGATGGGCTTGGATGTATGGATGAGGATTACATGTATGGAACTGGTTACACTTCGCCAGTGAACGACTATGAATACGGAGAATGCATGGAGGCCCTAAGCTATCTCCAGAATTTTATCGCTCCAGCAGTCGGAAACCATGATGTTTCAAGAGGTCATACCCAGGGGCTCGGGGAAGCCCATTACAGGGAATGGTTGGCTCCGCTCTACTACTCCTTTGATTACGGCAACCTTCATGTAATTGTGCTGGACACCTATGAGGACCAGGATTCCTGGTGGTTTGTCGGGAACAAGGGGATGTACGGGGGTTACATTTACGGGACACAGCTGAACTGGCTTTACAATGAAATACAATCTGCAACAAGGCCTGTGAGCGTTGTGATGATGCATCATTCCCTTGCCCTGCCCCCAAATCCAAACCCTGACTGGACAGTAAACGAGACCTTTATCAACAGGACCAATGCTCTTCAGGTTTTCACCCTTTTATCTGGCAACATTTCCCAGCTCTACTGCGGGCATATCCACGACTATATTGAGTATAACCTTACTTCAACAGGAAGTGATGTGATTTCCACGGGTTCACCAGGGCTTCCATGCCTGATGGCTGGGAATGCGGGTGGAGACCTGGACAACCAGTATTTCCCCTACTATGGGTTCGTAATGGCCCATTTGAATGGTAGCCAGATTGTAGAGCATCGCATCATAAGGGAAGACCAGTTCGGGCTTTCAATTACCTACAATGCCACAAATGATGGCTCAGCATCAGAGATTCGTGCGGAGATTGTGAACACCGGGACCGAAATTCCCTGGTTAAGGCTCAAATTTGTGGTCTCAGGTGCCTATGAGCAATACCTGGCCTATTCCCTGACAAGGAACATTTCACTCCCGCTCTACTCCCACAACTTCGGGAATTACACTGTGGTGTATGTGCATCTGAATAGCCCGGCACAGAGTGCAGAGAGCGTTGTGGTTTCACCTCTGAGAGGGATAGAAATAGACACGGAAAAAACGGTGGTGGTGCTCCCCAACTCTACTGTTTTAATTCCCCATAACCTCACGAATCCAGGTTGTATTGAGGAAATCGTGGAACTTTGGGTCGCTGCAAATTTAACAGGTTGGAATGTGAGCACTGTGGATGCTGCAGGAACTCCCATCTCTGAAATTTACATTCCAGCACATGGTCAGAGAACAGTCTATCTTCGGATTGAGGTTCCTGGAAATGCGGTTGAGGGAGATGTATGTGGAATAACATTCAGGGCCAGTGTAAAGGGAATGCCATGGCTTTATTCAACTGTCCGTGATGAGGCTGTCTGTGTCTCTCTGTTGCCAGAGTTTGTTCTCCAGCCCTTTTTTATCCTCCTCGCCTTCCTCCCAATCCTCCGAAAGTTCTATAGTGTAGGAAGATATAGGCGAAACCATGGCCATAAAGAACTTTGAGCTTGTTTCCATTGAGGCAAAGAGGTTTGCAAATCTTGGCGAGAAATTTCCCAACATCAGGGTTGACCATAACAGCACGGTAACGATGATTACTCCAGTTTCTGAAAGAGAGGCTACTTTTGATTTCCGTTTCACCGCGAACTTTGTGGGAATCGGGGTTATAAAAATTGAGGGAAAAATCCTCTACGAGTGCAACGCAAAGGAGGTGACTGAGATGTGGGCCAAGAGCGGGAATCTTCCGAATGAGGTCGCCTCTGAAATCCACACAGTTGTAATGATGAATTGCATTCCAGAAGCAGTTCTTCTTGCAAGGGACCTGAGATTGCCCTCACCTATTCCCCTCCCGACAGTCCAATTCGGGAAAAAGCCGCAGCAACCAAAGCCTGGCGCTGGCATTGAAGTGGCATGAGGCAAGGAATTCTCAAGAAGCTGGAGGTGGCAACAACAAAAGCTCTAGTGCTGGAGTGCACGGTTCCAAAGCCAGGCAATGTATCCCGCTACCATGATTTTCCAGAGCAAAAGTTTGAGCATTTTTTAGTATCTTCCATAGAACTCGGGGCAAAATTGCCTGGCCTTGCAGCAAAATTCTCGCTCGGGAGTGCTGTGCTGGAAGGAACAAGGTTAATGCTGGAGGCACAGGGAGGCGGGAATACACATCTGGGCTCAATCCTCCTGCTCACACCCCTCCTTGCTTCCGCCTTCAGACGGAATGGTAAACTAGATTTTGAGGATGTTGAGAGAAGGATAAGGGAGGCAACATGGAAGGAGACACTCAAGTATGTGCAGGCGATAAGAATGACTGACTTTGAAAAGCTTCCAGATATAGATGGCTCCCTGAATGTAAAATCTGCCGGGATAGAAAGTTATGTGAGGAAAAACAGGATAGGAGTTTATGACTGGATGCTTGCAGGTGTCCCTGTGAACGGCATCTGCCATGAGTACACAAACTGCTACGCCCTCACAAGAAAAACCGCAGAGGAAATCACCGGGAACTGGGAGCATGGAATTGAGAAGGCTGTGCAGCATGGGTTCCTTTATGCACTTGGAAACTATGTGGATAACCTTGTTATTGGAAAAAAAGGCCTGGATTATGCCCTGGAATTGCAGAATGAAGCCAGGAAACTTCATGCTGAAAGGGCTGTTTTTGCAAAGCCCGGGAGCAGGAGTAATGATGAGTTCCGCCAGTTGTTTGAAAAACTTGAGCGGGATAATGTGAATCCTGGCACAACCGCTGACATAATTGTCGCCGCCCTGTTTCTCGTTTTTCTGGATGGCAGGAAGATTTGAGGAGGGGATAGGCCCCTTATCTATAGAGAACCCTTCTCCTCTTTCCCAGGCCTGTTCGCTCAAATGTGATGTTCTCTGAAACTTCCAGAGTAAAGTTTTCAATCCAGCCCTTCTCAAGTCCCATCCTGAGTTCCTCAATTCTATCCAGGATTCCCTTTCTCAATCCCTCAACCTCACAACTCCCGCGCACCCGCAGGGAGATTGTTTTGCCCTCCACAACAATCTGGAAATCCACCTCCTCTGCTTTCAGCAATTCCTTTAACACTTCCTCAACCTCGCCTGGAGAGAATCTGATGTTTCCAGTCATAACAATCTCATCCACTCTTCCAAGCAATCTGAATGTTCGCCCATGGTAGCCACACTCGCAATCCCCTTCAAGCCACTCTCCTCTATCTCCTGTCCTGTATCTGATTATTGGAATTGCCCTTCTGTAGAGCGGGGTCACGAGAATCTCGGAATTCTCAATCTCAACAACCACATCAGGCAGTGTATGGTGCACACCATCTCCCTTCACCGGACAGGGAAAACCAATAGGCCCTGTGTCAACACAGGCATACCCCGCACTTCTGATTTTCACATCTGGCAGTATCTCCCTAACCCCCTGCTCCTCAGCCCTTGGAAACGCTTCTCCGGCATAGAAGATTTTTTTCACACTCCTGAGTTTCCCTGTTCTTCCAGTTTCCCTTGCAACCTGGAAAATCTTTGCGATGTTCACAGGCATTCCCATCAAAACATTCACATTGAACTTCTCTATCAGTTCAATTGCCTTTCCCTCCTCAACCTCCCCGCCCAGCGGGAGCACTGTGCAGTTTATCTGGAGCAAAGCCTCGTTCACAGCCAGGAAGCCGGACCATAATCTCCCTGGAATGAAGAGGTTGAGCACTATATCTCCAGGTTCAAGACCTGCATGCACAAGCCCGTAAGCAAGAAGTTTTGCAGAATGGTGAAATTCCTCTTTGGAGTAAAACCCATACTTTGGCGCGCCTGTTGTTCCACCACTTGAGAAAAGATAGCCCCTTGCCTCCCGGGTGAGCAACCCATCACCATTTGGCGGAAGATTGAGCCGCACATCCTCACCAGTGAGAGAAAAATTCTCATCCTCAAATTTTGAGTAAAACCCTGTGTTTGTCTTTGCATATTTTACTAGTTCCCTCAGGCGAAGCTTTGCGGATTCCTCATCATACTCCAGCAGAAAATTTCTCACCGCTTGCTTCAGCACCATCCCTCTATCCAGACCATCTGCAGAGCACCAGCGCAGCAGTTGTGAAACCTGGAAAACCCCATCATGTGGCGAGCCAATTGAGGAAGTGAGGGCACGGCCCATGGGCACAACCTTTGTAAATCCCGCTTTGAGAAGTGCAAGGGCATGGCCCTGGAATGCCTTTCCCTTTGCATAGAGGCTGCAGGTCTGGAGAACTTCCTTATATCTTGCCAGCATCTCCAGCAATCCCTCAAAATCCCTGTAGGGCTTCACAATGAGGAATCTGCCAAGAGGGGAAGGTATAAGCTCAGATTTTTCATCAAAAACCACATGCCATTTGCCAGATTGAGAGCGGGCAAATCTTCTCCTTCCCTTTAGAATTTCTCCAACCCTGTAAAGTTCAAAAGTTCTCAAACTTTCCACATAGTCATCATCCGTTGCTTCACTCCTCGGCAGTTTTTGCTCCATCTCCTCAAGCTCTCTGCCAATTGCCTCAATCAGTTCCTGCACATGCTCCTCATCTGGAACAAAAAGGTTCTGGGGGCTTGCACAGGATGCCTGGTCAAAAATTGAGACATCGCTTGCTACCAACCTGGCAATCTCTGGAATATTCTCCTTCCTCCAATCTTCCTGCCCTACAATGGCAACTCCAATTTTAGGCCCGAAACCAAGAAATCTTGTCGTGTATGGCAACTCTCTGGAGTAGAAACTCATCGCCTCCTCGCCTCCATAGGCAAGCACTGCATCGCATCTGGATTTTAACAAGTTCAGAACCTCCACATTCTCCCTCTCAATGTTCAGCATGCAGAAGGCACTAGAGATTATGCCCTCCCTATCAAGTTCCCGGATTTTTTTTGCAAAGAAGAGCGGGAAGCCCACATTGTCACTGCTCAGC
>JAWACX010000091.1:0-6842 GCA_038896575.1 Thermoplasmata archaeon | reverse complement strand
AACACCGAGATATTCATCTGTTACCTTTTTCGGTCTCTTTTTCACAGGGTCCCATTCGCTGTGTACTCTCCTTGCATAGTATCTTCCATTTTTGATGTCAATCTCAATCCCCTTAGTTTTGTATTTCAGCACCCATTCTGGAAGTTCTCTTTTTCTCTTCATGTTATCACCGAAATAGGTAATATGCTGGAAGTATATAAACCTATCGGAGCTCTGTGGGAAAAACGCTCGCCAGCATGTACAATCAGGGTATAAGGAAGTGAGAAACCCTCTGACATATTCCTCAACTTTTAGGAAGTTTCACAAAAGGCCAATATTTTCTTGCCATTTTTCATTTAACCAGTAAAGGTTTATGGACCATTAATTTTCGCTTCTTTGGTTTCGTCCGTTTCCCATTTACGCTTTAGTTCTTCGTATGCCTTTTTCTCCTTTTTCATGAATCTTCTAATGCGAATTATGAAAATTATGAATTTGACCATAATGACTGCTCCTATGGGCAGGAGTATAATTAATGAAAATAATCTGCAGTGGCAGCACCCAAAAAGCCCAGTTTCCCCCATCCATATAGAGGATTCTTTGACGATGCCAGTTATTCCGTCTACAATTGTAATCACGCCTAAGTGGTCTTGGAGATCAACAATACCACACACCTGCAATGTGGCAGAAAATATTTTCACTTCCCAAATGGGGGAGCCATGTCCGCACCAGGTGTATGTGGATGGCGCGAACACTCTAACTTCCTATGTTTTAGGTAATATGTCAACCTCAAGTTTTTTCCAGCAGTTTCTGTGCACCTTTTGGAATTTCATTCAATAGCAGGGGGAGGAGCATTACAAACAGATAGCCCTGGAGCTTCTCTCTGCTCTGCATCCATGTTTTGTTCACTTCAAGTGGATTCTTCAAGGTATCAAAACCTTTGAGATATTCCTCAATTTTTAGGAAGTTTCAGTGAAGGTCTCGTTCATAACTTCCCCAACCCTTAATATATCCTTCCCTATTCCCCTCCTCATGCCCAAGCGCCTGGTGATTGTTGATGCCCAGAGGTGTGTTGGCTGCCAGATGTGCATGTTTGCATGCACCAGGAAGTATGGTTATGGTGGTACAGGCAAGAGTGCGATTCTTGTGCGGTCAGTGGGAGGAATGGAACATGGTTTCAGCGTGATCGTGTGCAGAGCCTGTACGGAGCCAGCATGTGCAAAGGTTTGCCCCACTGGTGCATTGAGAAACCGGGAGGGAGGAGGGGTCTCACTTGACAGAGAGAAATGCATTGGGTGCGGGTTCTGCGCTCAGGCCTGCACTTTTGGGGCCATATTCTGGGACAATGAAACAAACAAGCCAGAAATCTGCATTTACTGCGGTTACTGTGTGAATTACTGTCCTCATGGCGTGCTGGCTATGGAGGAGAGAGTATGATACCGGAAAAGGTGCTTTACATCAATCTCTCAGACAAGAGCTACAGTGTAAAGGCCAGAAGGGAATTGTTTGAAAGATACATTGGAGGAAGCGGGGTGGCAATCAAGCTTCTCGCTGAGGAATGTAAAAAGGAGACAGAGCCCCTGGCTCCTGAAAACCCGATTGTGTTTGCTGTTGGTCCCTTAACTGGCCTTTTCCCGTTTGCCTCAAAAACTGTCGCTATGTTCAAATCTCCGCTCACAGGGAATCTCGGAGAAAGTCATGCAGGGGGCAGAGCTGCGATTGCATTGCGCATGGCTGGCTATGGTGCTGTTGTGATAAAAGGAGCAAGCGAAATGCCAGTTTATCTCTCAATCCATGAAAATGGTGTTGATTTCAAGGATGCCTCTGCACTCTGGGGCGTGGGAAGCAGTTATACAGTTGGCAGAATCCTCAGGGAGCGTGAGAGCAGGCCTGGGTTAAGGACAATCATGCGGATTGGCGCTGCAGGCGAAAAACTTGTGCGATTTGCCTGCGTCACCACAGAAACCTACAGGCATTTTGGACGCCTCGGGCTCGGCGCGGTGTTTGGCAGCAAGAAACTGAAGGCGGTAGTGATTGCTGGAAATACAACAATTGAAGTGGAAAACGGGAAAAGTTACAGGGAGCTGTATGAGAGAATTTATCGCCTTGCTCTGGACTCAAAGTTGATGAAAAAGTATCATGACCTGGGCACTGCAGCAAATGTTATGCCGCTCAACACGCTCAGGGCACTTCCCACAAAGAACTTAACACAGCCAGATTTTGAATATGCTGAGAAAATTTCTGGTGAGTTTCTAGCCCAGCATTTTCTCGGCAGGAGGGTGGCCTGTGCCCACTGTCCCACGGCCTGCATCCATCTGGCGGCTTTGAGAGAGCCCTATGAGGACGAGCCCTACTTCTACAAAACAACGATGATTTCCTATGACCATGAACTGATTTACGCCCTTGGCTCCATGCTTGGCATAGGAAAGGCAGAACACCTGCTCAAGTTGATTGATGCGGTTGAGAAAGTCGGGATGGATGCGATAACCACAGGGGTTCTTCTTGCCTGGGCCACTGAGATGTTTGTTGCTGGTAAAATTTCAGAGAAGGAGAGTATTGTGCCTCTTGCCTGGGGTGACCATGGAAATTACATTAGGGCTGTGAACCTCATTGTAAAACAACCAAATCAGTTCTATGAGAACCTGGCCCTGGGTGTTGAACATGCCTCAACACTTTATGGTGGTAAGGAATTTGCACTTGCCTTTGGAAAAAATGAGATGGCTGGCTATAATACAGGACCACTTTTCTATGCCACATTGCTCACCGGTGCAAGACACAGCCATCTTGACAGTGCCGGCTATAGTTTTGATGAAAAGATGAAAAGTGGAAACTGGAGTGCTGAGGAAGCTGCCGAGATGCTGGTAAAGGAGGAGGCCTGGAGATGTGTGCTCACGAGTCTGGCTGTTTGCCTATTTGCGAGAGGCATCTACGATGAGAAGCTCACAGAGGAATGCCTGAGTATTGCTGGTTTGAAAATTGGGCCGGGCACGCTGGCAGAGAAGGGCATTGAGATTCTGAAGTTGAAACATGCTTTCAAGCGAGAAACTAGATTTGACTGGAGGTCAGTGCGAGTTCCGGAGCGAATTTTCAGCTTGGAAACACCAGCAGGGAGAATACCGCGGGAAAAATTGGCTGGAATTGTGGAAGCATATTTCAGAAAGGTTGAGATATGAGGACATGAGCCTAACCAAATCCCCAAATACCCCCTGCCTTTTTGCCCAACTAAATGCAAAACGGATTCTATAAGGCAGCAACAATAAATCTGTTCGTGAACTGTGCCATTTTCGGAGCCTCCCTCTTCATTCCCCAGATTGCATCCAATGTTGGAGCTAACGGTTTCCAACTAACCGGAATAATTAGCGGATACAATCTATCGCTCTTCCTCACCTCCTGGTATTTTGGACGGCTCGCGGATACAAGGGGCAAGAAATATGTGATGCTTTTCGGGCTTGGAATATCTGCCTTTGTCTGCTTTGCCCACATCTTCCTGATAAACTCAGTTTACACCCTGGTAATCGCCAGAATGCTCTTTGGAGCTGCAATAGGTATCTTTCCCGGTGCCCTTATTGCCTATGCATACGAAAGAGGAAGTAAAAGACTTGGAATTTATGCTGGCTTCGGGGCTGCAGGTACTGCGCTTGGCTCCCTGATTGTGGGTCAGGTAAAGGATTACACCATGATTTTTGTTGTATGCTCCCTCTTTATGGCTGCTGGTTTTGCTCTGGCAATTTTTCTCCCGTTTGCCTCAGAAAAAAGGCACATCGTCCCGATGTTTCCCAAAGAGGTGATAAAGCGGGCCTGGTGTGCTTATGCAGGTGTGCTCATCCGCCATTCTGGAGCTACAGCAATCTGGGCAATATTTCCTGTCTTCCTTGCTCGCATAGGCTGCACCGCTTTTGAAATCGGTGTTCTTTATGCAATTAACACTGGAACTCAGGCAATTTCAATGTTTTTCCTTGACAGTTACGCCTCCACAAGGCTTCTACCATTCGGGTTTGCCCTATCTGGAGTGACATTTCTCACATTTACCTTCGCCTCTAATTTTTATCAAATGATTCCCACGCAGGTCCTTCTCGGGCTTTCTTGGGCCACAATGTATTTAGGAGCACTGAAGTACATTAATGAAAGAAATGAGGAGCATTCAACAGCAAGTGGATTGCTGGGTGGCACTACCAGTCTGGCAAACATAATCGGACCAATTATAACAGGCCTCGTTATTGGAAACATTGCACTGGCTAATGCCACGCTCACAACCTTCCACATGGTAATGTACATTGCCTCTGGATTTGCCTGCACAGCCCTGGGTCTCTACCTTTTTGGAAACAGGAAGAGAAAAGAATGCTAGACAGAATTATTGAAAATCTGATTGGCTGTATGATTTTACCACCTGGCATTGGAGTGAATTTTTTTGATACATGGAAAGGACCACCCTCTAACTTCTCAAGTTTTGAGTATAGTGGAGGCAACACTCCTTAAAGAGAAAAGTTGATATTCAAAAATAAACATACGGGTAAAAGAGGAAATTTTCCTCGTGTGTACTCATTCCGCGAAAAAAGTTGGAAGGTGAGACCATGTTCCCTGGCAAAAAGAAGGAAACCGCGGAGGATTGGGTATACAAAGGTTTCGTGCTTTACAACCAGCAGAGATTTGAAGAGGCAATCCATGCTTTTGATAACGCCCTAAAGCTCAATCCCCAGCGAGCTGAAATTTGGTACAACAAAGGAAACGCACTTTACAATATTGGCAGGTATGAGGATGCAATTCTCGCCTATGAGAGAGCCCTTACTCTCAACCCTGATATTGCAGAGGCCTGGAATAACAAGGGTTTGATACTCTACAATCTCAAACGTTATGAGGAGGCATTGGATGCTTATAGTGAAGCAATTAAAATCAACCCAAAGTATGCAGAAGCATGGTACAACAAAGGCAACGCTCTCTTCGGCCTCAAGCGGTACGAGGAGGCTCTTGATGCTTACGAGATGGCCCTCAGATTCAATCCCAACCTCGCAGAAGCATTGAATAACAAAGGGCTAGCTCTTTACAAACTCAAGAGGTATGATGATGCACTTGATGCCTACACCAAAGCTGTGGAGCTTAACCCAGACTATGCTGATGCCTGGTATAATATTGGTGTCGTCCTTACAGAACTCGAGAGATACGAAGAGGCTGTAACAGCCTTTGACAATGCAATAGAGCTTAATCCGGGGTTCGGAGAAGCATGGAATAATAAAGGGCTGGCACTCTACGAACTTGGGCGTTACGATGAAGCACTTACTGCATACAACACTGCGATAAGTTTAAACCCGAAGCTTGCAGAAGCATGGAACAACAAAGGAATTGTCCTTCCTACCGGTGAGTTTGTCAGAAAAGAGCACTACAGAAAATTGGGGCAGAGAATAATGGCAGAGAGGCGGGATGCAGAGAAAAAAGAAATTTCTGGAGAACTGGAAAAAGTGAAGGGTATGATCGGGGCCCTAAGGAATGCTGTAGTTGTGCCAGTAAATGTAGACGAAATGTTTAATGATGCTTTGCAGGCAGCGGAAAAAGGGAATTTAGTTGGGGCAAAACGAATCTTAAGTGAGTTAGAGAAAATCCTTGGAACTATCAAAGAGAACGCAAAGGTAGAAATTACTGTTGAACTTTCACTGGAGCATGTTGAAATACGACAGGGCGAGTGGAAGATTTTAAGGGGTAGGATAAAGAACAAAGGGAATTGCGGTGCGGAAGAGGTAAAGGTGAGCATTGGAGGAGATTTTATCACGAAGGAAGAGAATTTCAGCGTGGGTCCATTGTCTGTTGGTGCTGAAAAAGAGGTTATGATTCAGATAAAAACTGAAGAGGTTGGTGAACTTTTGCTTGAAGTTGGGGTGAAATCCAGAGACGCGTTCGGAAGAGAGGCTTTTTTTTCACATAAATTTATTGTAAATGTGCTACCAAAAGAGTCAGTCACTTCAATTCTGGGAGTGGATGACCCTCTTATCAGGGTTCTGTGCCGCTATGCCTCTCATGAGTTTATAGGAGAAGGTCGTACTGGCAAAGTATACAAGGTGGTGAAAAGAAATGGTGAAGTAGTGGCTTTGAAATATTATCCTCAGGAGGAAATGAGTGCAGAGCGGAGCAAACAGATTTTCAAGGAAATGGAAATCTGGGAGACACTTACTAAAAAAGAGGTGCCCCATCTGGTGAAACTAAAATCAATAAATCTTTCTCCTCCGTACATTGAGATGGAATATGTTGGAGGTGGTTCGCTAAAAAAACTTGTTAAGGAAGGGAAGTTATCTAATGCAAGAATTGCAAACATAGTCTATCAGACCATAGAATGTCTGATAGCGGCCTATACTCTGTGTGAGGTAATTGCTACGGACCTGAAGCCATCCCATATTCTGGTGGATGAAAATGGAGTTGTAAAGATTACTGACTGGGGACTGTGCAAGAAAGTTGGGTCACTCTCAGATAGCAGTGGCTATACTCTGGCATATGCAGCACCGGAGCAGATTTCTGCTGATAGAATAATTACCCCGCGCACGCTCTCTTACCTTGTCGGCTCAATAATGTATTTTGGATTTACTGGAAAAGAACCTTATGAGGATGAGAAGAACATCGAGAGAATTCTGACACTGAAGATAAATGGCCAAAAACATCCAATGCATGAATTGCCAGGAGAGATGCAAGGACTAATCTCTCGTTGTCTTGAGCCTAAGCCGAAGGCAAGACCTACCCTTCTGGAAATCGCTGAGGAACTAAACCGAATTTTCAATCTGGGAAAGGATGTAGATTCCCTAAGAAATGCACTGGCTAAGCATACTCCAGAGCGAGAATTTATTCTGAGTATGATGGAAAAAAGAGAAAACGAGCAGATTCTCTGC
>JAWACX010000090.1:0-6921 GCA_038896575.1 Thermoplasmata archaeon | reverse complement strand
TAAACCTATCGGAGCTCTGTGGGAAAAACGCTCGCCAGCATGTACAATCAGGGTATAAGGAAGTGAGAAACCCTCTGACATATTCCTCAACTTTTAGGAAGTTTCACGGCGGGCAACACGCTTTTTTCACAAAAGTTTATATACTGCGAAACCTTGGTATACTAAAGATGAGGAAGATAACACAATAGTAGAAAATATGAGAAAGAAAACCGTATATCTTGATACTTTAGACGGATTCGAATTTGAAAAGTTATGTGAGACTATTTTTTCCACATTAAAGTATGGTCGTGTCGAGAGAACACCTTGTGTGGGAGATAAGGGAATAGATCTAATCATTTATACAGATTATGGAAAAATTATTGTAGAATGCAAACATCTCCAGCGCGGAACAATAGGAAGACCTGTAATTCAAAAATTGCATTCAGCAGTAATCTCTGAAGGAGCTATCAAAGGAATTATAGTTACCACAGGAGTTTTTTCTAAGCAGGCCTTATCCCATGCAAAAAGTTTAGTCCCCCCAATTGAATTAATAGACAGAGGTGGCTTGTGCGCCCTTGCATCGATGGCGGGCATAGAATTAGTTACGGGGTCTAAAAGAGGTACAGTTTACACCTTTTGCATAACAAATAACCAACAGTTGAAGAGTAATCTTGCAGAATATTTACATAGATTTCTCATCTCTGTACCTAAAAGAATCGATGAATTAATACAGATATCGAAAAGAAGTATTTATCTAAGACCTGTTTACTCAGTAAGTTATTCGGTGAGTGCGGTATTTTCCACCACCGTCGGAGTCATTCATTCAGAAAATGATATGGGAATTCTCTTTATCGACGGTATATCTGGAAATATCCTTGATGAAAATATATCAAAGAGTTTCATTAGGACTCCCGCTGAGGTTCTTGATATGGAAAAGCATTCTGGCGTGGAGATTGGAGTGGATGTCTATATTATTCCATTTAAATTTCCTGCAGGAAGTGTTAAGGAAACAGCAATTGATTATATTATAAATAAACACACGAGACGGGTTTCATACAGAGGGTCAACAAGCCGTGTTTATACAAAAGTTTGTGTGCCTCGAAGGAATGACATATATATCTCCGATATTTCACAAATATATCTCCCAGAAAACGATGTTTTTTTTATTTTAAATGGAAAAAATAGAAATATTAAAATTGCAGATAACGGAACACCCTATTTCTATGTATATTATGACAATCTTCATGTGTGTGAAATTTGTGGTGGTTATTTAGGAAACCAAGGAGTCATATGTAACGATTGTGGAACTATTTGTCATAAGGGGGAAAGTCTTTTTTCCTCTCATAGTTTCTATTGCAAAAATTGTGGGAAAAGTATTTGCAGAAACTGTGCAAATTATTTCTGGAAATATTTCATTATTAAAACAACAGTATGTAATGATTGCACAAAACAGGAGATAAAAAATGGAAGGAAAATTAAAAAATACGAACCTATTATATATATGAGTGACAGATGAAATAACGACGTAGACCCTCAACTATTATCCTCTAATGATAGTTTCACTTGACCTTGGGAAGTTGATTGCACCATTGATCAGCACCAGACAGGCAGCCAAAATAGTTGAGGAAAAAGAGACTGAGCGTGGAAGTTCAGAGATACTCATTGACTTCAAAAATGTGGATTTTAATTCAAGGTCATTCGCATGTGCCCTTCTGAAATGAAAAAATATGTACCATAATGATTATTTATACGCATTTTATTTGGAATTTGTGAGGTGAAAAAATGCGAAGAAGACATCTGCTGGATGAACAAAATCTGTGGTTCAGGCTGAGCATACTCCTTTTAATAGGAATAGCTGTGCTTGGTGCTTTTCCAAATTTTGCAAGCTACGCGGATGAAAGTGAACAAATAAAACCGATTCCCAGGATTCTCTGGGACTATAAACTTAATGGAAATATCGCAATTTCCCAGGATGGGAGTTTTTGTGCAGCAAAAAATTACACGCATTTATTTCTTTTCAACAGGAGCGGGCTCCTTTGGAGTAAGGAGTGCCCTGGAGATAGTGTTGCAGTGGACAACCTCGGGCGCACCTATGTAGAGGACATAGACAAGATATATGTCTACAATGTCTCAGGGGAAATGATAAAGAGATACACGGTACCAAGCTACGGGGGAATTATCACAGCGTGGGACATTACCCACGACGGAAGTTATCTTGCTGTTGGCTGGGAGGGTGGCGGTCATGTGGTAGATATTCTAAGATGCTCTGACCAAACAGAAATTCCATGGCTACCTGAATCCTCTGTAACCTTCCCAGCAAACATTATGATTGACAAAATAGAATTCGCTAGAGATGGAAACAGGATAATGGTTGCAGGAAGTTATACCGAGTGGGAAACATGTGTAATAGACATAAATGGAAATAAACTCTGGAATATAACTGAGAGATATGAGTATGTGGGGTTCCATCCATCTGGCAACTATGTGCTTTTGGCTTCTGGCTTCCAAAAGCTCTTCCTTTATGAAAATGGGACAGAGGTTTGGAATATTACACCACAGAACTTGCATGGCACTCAAAATGTTACTGATGCCTTTGATTACGCATATCTTACCGAGAATTATCTTGTAATCACACGGCCGAGAATAAATATCATTGAGTTTAAGACAGAGCCCACAAAAGTAATTTGGTCCTATGGCGGAAGTGTTGCTGACAGAGAGGCTATGATGCCAGTTTTCGGAAATTATGCTGTCTGCAGTCTCTCTTCCTACAATGAGCTCTCTCTTGTTGAAATTAAAGAGAATTCTGTAGCCTGGACCCTTCAGATGCCTGCGTTTGAGGACATAAAACTCTCAGAATATGCTACTTTCGTGCTGGTAAAATACTATTCACCCATTGATGAAGGTTATCACCTGAGATATATTGCCTCTTATCCAGACATTGTGCTTGTCTATGACCCAACAATACAAAAAGACGGCAAAATTTTTGTTAGTGAATTCACAAATTTTTCATTTATCTTCACTTATGTTGCTCCTTATGCAACAGTATACTGCTCCATTGATGGAGAAGATTTCAAGGAATACCCAGATGTATTTCAACTGCAATGCGGTGATGGCGAGCATAACATAAGTTACTATTGTGAAGATTATTATGGGCTGAGAAGTGAGGTAAAGAATGCAACTGTGTGGCTTGACAAAACACCTCCTGCTCTGGATATTATTGAGCCTGGTGATGGTGCAATCCTTCCCTCCAAATTCAAACTCAGGGTAAATGCAGGTGATGTTGGTGTAGGGTTAGGAGAGTTGAGGTACAGGGTAGATGATGGTGTCTGGTATTCGCTCCCGGGGATGGAAGCAAATATAACAATTGAAACGGAGGGAAGCCATACAATATGGGTTCAGGCCTGCGACGAATTCAATCATACCACCCTAAAGAGTGTTTCTGTGTATGCGGACCTCACAAAACCGGAGTTGAAAATAACTGCACCAGAACAGGGTGCAGAAATAAGGAGCCCTGTTGAGATAAAATGGGAGGGCTATGACAACAGGGGAATCCAGCGATATGAAGCAATGGTGGACGGGAAAGAGTGGCTGGATATGGGAATTAACACCTCCTACAAACTCGAACTTGGCGATGGTGAACATACTGTTACAATCCGTGCCACAGACTTTGCAGGAAACCAGAATGTTTCTGCAGTGAGTTTCAAGGTGGTAAGTGAAAAAAAGGAGGAGTTTCCCTGGCTCTATCTTGCGCTGATAGCTGGTGCCGTGGCTGCTGCAGCAGTTCTCATTGCATTTTTTCGAGTTAAAAAATAGGGGCAGGGAATACCTTTTCTATGCTCTTCCCTTCCTTATTTTACGGGCGAGACAGGTTTCAGGTGTGAGGGAAAAAATCCTCACATACATTAATTCTCATCAAGGGGTTCATTATAGGATGATAAAAAACGGTTTGAAGTTAGGAAATGGCACCCTCTCCTACCATCTCCATACCCTTGAAAAGGAGGGGAAAGTGAGATCTAAAAAATTTGGGAGATATAGAGTTTTCTATATTCAGGATGCTGAGAAACCATATCTTACCCCCTTGCAGAGAAAAATTCTTGAAATACTGAAGAATAAACCTTCAATTTCTCTAAAAAACCTTTCCTGGGAAATTGGCATTTCCAGACAGTTGCTTTCATATCATCTTAAGATTCTGGAGATGTTTGGGTTGGTAAAGAAAACCCGTCGTGGAAAGGAAGTTTACATAAGCCTTCCCGAAAAATAATTCTGCTTGCTGTAAATTTCCCCACAAAACCTATATCTTCTCCCACAATTCCCTTTGTGATGGCAAAACTCACGCCAATCATGGAGCAGTACTTCCGAATAAAAAGCCAGTATAAAGATGCTATTCTTTTTTACCGCATTGGCGATTTCTATGAAACATTTGATGAGGATGCAAAGATTGTGTCCAGGGAGTTAGAAATTGTGCTTACCTCCAGACAGAAGGATGAGGAGGGAAACAGAATTCCGCTTGCAGGTGTGCCCTACCACGCAGTGGAGCAATACCTAGCAAAACTCGTGAAGAAGGGTTACACAGTGGCCATCTGTGAACAGGTAGAAGACCCGAAGCAGGCAAAAGGCATCGTCAAGCGTGAGGTTGTGCGAGTAGTAACACCTGGCACTGCACTGGAAACCACAATTCTGGATGCAAGGGCAAATAACTACATCTGCAGCATTTACATGAAGGAACAAAACGCAGCCATGGCTTTTGCAGACCTCTCAACTGCAGAATTCTTCCTTCTCCAGTTTGAGGAAAAACCAGATTATCAGAACACTCGAAACGAACTGTTGCGCTACCTTCCTGCAGAATGCATTTTGCCAGATTTCATGCTTGAACTTGAAAAACTTACCAGCGAGCTAAAATTAAACGCAGTTTGCAAACGCAGACATTTCCCGGAAAAAGAGACGGCAATAACCCTTGTTAAAAACCAATTTGGTGATGCAATACCAGAAAATAATCTCACCGAGGCAAGTGTTTGTGCTGCAGGGGCATTGCTAGAGTATCTTGCAGAGACACAGAGGACCACCAGATTACCGTTCAGTGAATTACGGCTGATAAACCGCCAGAAAACAATGATTCTGGATTCCACAACCCTCAGAAATCTGGAGCTGGTGAGAAACATAAGGGACGGAAGTCCAAAAGGAACACTGTTTGAGGCGCTAGATGCAACAGTTACCCCGCTAGGTTCTAGATTACTCAAAAAATTTCTGCTTGCTCCATTGCTGGACCTAGCTGAAATCAACGCACGGCTGGATGCTGTGGAATTCTTTGTGAAAAATTCCTTTGTGAGGTACGAGTTGCGAGAACTTCTGAAGGAGATTCAGGACCTGGAGAGAATTACAACCAGGATTTCCTGCAATAGATGCAACCCCAGAGACCTAATCGGACTCAAAAACACGCTGAAGGTGATTCCAAGGATTCGGGGAGTGATAGAAAAAGAAAAACTGCCAGAACTGGTTGCACAGTTGCTGGAGAACCTTCAACCACTGGGGGAGATTGTGGAACTGATTGAGAAAGGAATCGTAGAGGACCCGCCAGTTCTTGTTAAAGAGGGAGGGATTATAAAAAATGGGTTCTCAAAGGATGTTGATGAATTACGGGATGCGTTAAGTCACAGCAAGAACTGGATTGCAGAACTTGAGGCAAAGGAGAGGGAGCGCACTGGGATAAAAAATCTCAGGATTGGGTATAACTCAGTGTTTGGTTACTACATAGAAGTTACAAAGTCCTATCTCTCAAAGGTTCCTGCAGATTACATAAGGAAGCAAACGCTTGCGAATGCAGAGCGATACATCACCCAGGAATTGAAGGAAAAGGAGAACTTGATTCTGAATGCGGATGAGAAGTTGAAGGCGCTGGAATACCTGTTATTTGAAGAGATTCGCACAAAAATAGCTGGCCATACCGAGCAGTTGCTCAAAATTGCCGGGGCTATTGCAATGCTGGATGTTTTTGCTGCACTTGCGGAGGTTGCTGTTTCCTTTAAATACACACGCCCAAAATGGAATACGAACAAAGAAATCTACATGAAGGACTTGAGGCATGCTGTGGTGGAACGCACATTGCCGGAATTTATTCCCAACGATGTGAACATTGATGAAAAGGCAAGGACAATCATAATTACAGGCCCGAACATGGCTGGTAAATCCACATACATGCGACAGATTGCAATTGCAACGCTCATGGCCCAGATTGGCTCATTTGTGCCTGCAAGCTATGCAAACCTCTCAATTGTGGATAGAATTTTTACCAGGGTGGGTGCCTATGACGACCTGGCAATGGGGCAAAGCACATTCATGGTTGAGATGCTGGAAGTTGCAAACATTCTGAAAAATGCAACTCCAGATTCACTTATAATTCTTGATGAAATTGGAAGGGGCACGAGCACATTTGATGGAATGAGCCTTGCCTGGGCTGTGCTGGAATACATTCACACAAAAATTAAGGCGAGAACCTTGTTTGCAACCCATTATCACCAGTTAACTGAAATTGCAGACCTGTATCAGGGCATCCAGAATGTGCATATTGCGGTGAAGGAAGCAAATGGAGAGGTTGTTTTTCTGCGCAAAGTGATACCTGGTGCAACAGATAAAAGCTATGGAATTTATGTGGCAAAAATTGCCGGGGTTCCAGAGAGTGTTATAACCAAGGCGAGAGAAATTCTGAGAAAGATGGAAGAGGTGGAATTAAGCGTTCAGAACCCGGAAAAGGCAAGGAAAAGGCAGCCGAGATACACCCAGATGCTCCTCATTGACACACCCGCACCGAAACATCCTGCAATTCTGGAACTGGAAAAAGTTGATGTGAATACACTTACACCTCTGGATGCTTTCAATCTAATTGTAAAACTAAAAAAGATGATTGAGGGAAGGTGAAGAGGCTTATGGTTTCTGGACTCCATGCGT
>JAWACX010000089.1:0-7010 GCA_038896575.1 Thermoplasmata archaeon | reverse complement strand
GTCCACGGAAAAGGGTTCGGGGTATGCGAAGCATACCCCTTAATGCGGGTACCGTAGGGTGCAACCCCGTCCGTAAGGGTGTCAACCCTCGGGGGTTACCGTAAGGGGGTGAAACCCCCTCGCATGGAAAAAAAGGAGGTTCGGGGATACCGAAGGTATCCCCTTGACGCAGGTTATCGTAAGGGTGCCAACCCTCGTGGTACCACAGGGTGTTGAAACTGGCTCCAGCGGAGCCCGACAGGAAATAATTTTATTTACCTCCTGCCAATCCCTGATTGGTGTTAAAATGTCGGGCAAGGAAATTGTGAAAAAAAGGATGGTTGAGAAAAGCGTAAGGCTGGTGGAAAAAAAGCGGATAAAGTGCGATGATGCCGTGTTCATAGAGGCATTTCCAAGTGTGGGGCTGATTGGAAGCATTGTTGGAAATTTTCTGGTTGAGAGTTTCAAACTGGATAGGGTGGCCACAATCGTCTCGGATTATTTTCCACCTGTGGCAATAGTGAGAAACTCTGTGCCCACGCATCCGGTAAGAATCTATGGAAATGAAAAGATTTTTGTGTTTCTGTCGGAGTTTGTGCCAGACCCATTCCTCACAAAGGAACTCTCGGACCTCATACTTGAAATTGCAAAAGTCAAAAAATGCTCAATGATAATCTCACCTGAAGGTGTGGTTTACGATGGCTCAGGTGGAGAAGAGGGAGGCCTCTATGGTGTTGGCTCCACGCCAAGGATGCGAGAACTGCTGGAAAAGCACAACATACCCTCTCTCCGGGATGGCATAATCTCCGGAATCTCCGGGATGCTTCTTGCAGATGGAGAATTGAACGGAATTGATGTCCTTTGCCTCCTTGCGGAAAGCAACCCGAGGTTACCTGATGCCAGGGCTGCAATCAAGATTGTGCATGCCATTGATAAGATGTTGCCTGAGATAGAGATAGATGTGACGCCCCTTGAAGCCCAGGCTGCAATGTTTGAGAAGATGTTCAAGGAATCTGTAGAGAAGGCAAAGACAAGCCTTGCAAAGCATGACATTGATTCCTTCCATACAATGTACGGGTGAGCCCATGTTTGAACCCAGTGCCTTTGTTGAAGATTGTGTGGCAAGAATAAGGGATGTGGTGAAGGGCAGGGCAATAATAGCATGCTCGGGAGGTGTGGACAGCACCACTGCAGCAACCCTTGTTGCAAGGGCAATTGAGGAGAAACTCCTGGCCGTTTATGTTGATACAGGCCTGATGAGGAAAAATGAAACACAGAATGTGGAAGAAACCCTCAAAAAACTCGGGATTAACTACAGAATCGTGGATGCGAGAAAGGAGTTTATTGAAGCTTTAAAAGGTGTTGTTGACCCGGAATTAAAGAGGAAAATCATTGGAGAAAAATTTATCCGTGTTTTTGAGCGCGAGGCGAGAGATTTCGGTGCTGAATACCTTGTGCAGGGAACAATTGCACCTGACTGGATAGAGAGTGGTGATGGAGTGAGGGATACAATCAAATCCCATCATAATGTCGGGGGCTTGCCCAGGGAGATGAAGCTGAAGCTTGTGGAACCCCTCAGGGACCTTTACAAGGATGAGGTGAGAAAGCTCGCATTCTATCTCGGGGTCCCTGTGCACGAACGGCAGCCATTTCCAGGGCCGGGTCTTGCAATAAGAATTATTGGAGAGGTTACTGAGGAGAGACTTGAGATTGTGAGGGAGGCCTGTGCAATCGTTGAGGAGGAGATTGAGGCTGCAGTGAGAGCAGGGAAAATCCAGAGACCCTGGCAGTACTTTGCCGTTCTCCTGCCAGTGAAAAGTGTTGGAGTGCATGGAGACCTGCGGTTCTATGGCTACACTGTTGCGGTAAGAGTGGTAGAGTCTGTTGATGCAATGAGCGCTGAGTACTCCAAACTTCCTCATGAGGTGCTGGAACGCATCTCAATAAGGATAACGAATGAGTTGAAAGATAAGGTGAGCAGGGTGGTCTATGACATTTCCCACAAGCCACCTGCAACCATAGAGTGGGAGTAGCTCACTCAATATATCTAACTGCCTCTGCAGGATGAATTTTTGAGGCTTTTACAGCAGCATAGGAAGTGAGGGCCAGAGTGAGGAGATAGGCGAGCGAAACAATGAGGAGAATGTTGAGCCAGGGTATTGTGAAAGGTGCAGTGCCCTCTTCCCCGAAAGAACTCAGATAGACACCGTAAGCTACACCAATGCCCAGCAAAACGCCCAGAAGAATTCCAAACAGGGCTACAAAAGAAATCTCCACAAGGAAAGAAAGGGTTACCATTCTCTTCTGGAACCCGAGAGCTCGAAGCATTCCAATCTCCCTCTTTCTCTCAGTCACTTCCCTGAGTGTAACAATTGAAATCCCGGCAATGCCAACTATCAACCCCATGCCCAGGAAAACCTGCATCAAATTCATTATGTTTGCAGCAATTTTCACAATTGTTTCCAGCAGTTCTTTCAGCACGATTGTGCGGAAACCATAGGGCAGGAATTCCTTTTCAAGATTCTTCGCTATCTCACCAGCTCTCTCAGGCTCTGTCAGCGCAATCGCAAAAACCGTCTTGTTTGTGATGTTGAAGGCGTTTGCAAGAAAATTCTGGTTGGTGAAAATTCCAGAGATAAGGTTTGTATTCATTATCCCTATAACTCTGAGCGTAGCATCCTGTCCGTATAGATTTCTCACGAAAATTTTCTCACTCAGATTCACGCGCACCATAGGGAATCCATACATCATCCGCTGATTTTCTTTCTCTCCTGTGTATGCCATGTTCTTATCTACAACTGCAACCGAGGGGTCTTTTCTCAGGGCCTCCCAGACCTCGGCAGGTGAGTTATAGCCGGGAGCAATTGCCCAAAAGGTGTAGGTGTTTTTGGAAAGGAAAGTATCATCCACACCATAAATTGTGTACAGCGTGGCATTTTCCTTACTCATGTTTTCTGAATGGACTAAGGCAGGAGTTGTGGTGATGCTCGCAATGTGACTGAAATCGGATTCTGATAAATTCCGGTTCTGAGAAATCATCTCTGTAATGTTGTTGATTGGGTTATCCTGGTCTGTGAAACCGAAAATATCAAAGCCACCAGAGTTATCTTCTATCAACTTCTTCACGCTTCCTGTCTGCATCTCGGTAATCATCGCAAGCATCGTTACTGAAAAGATTACAATTGCAAACATGAAAACTGTTGTTCCAGTGCGCAACTTCTTCTGCATGGGGTAAAGGATTGCAATCTTCATTACAGCATTCATTTTTCTTGAACTGGTTTTTCTTGTGAGTTTCAGAAGTGCGTTTAAAATCCCACGGGAGTTGTAGACAAGCAGCACAACCCCAGCAAATACAGAGTAGATTCCCACTGCAATGAACATCTCAAATCCGAATTCCTCCTCTGCCTGAAGATTCATTGGCACAAGGAGAAATCCAATTGTAAACAAACTGGCAATTGAGAGAAAGAGCCGTTCCCTCCCATATTTTTTTACAGCCAGAGCTGCAATTCCAAAGCTCAGGAAGAAAGGCGCCGAGACAGTTGAAAGAGCCCTGTAGTGGGTATCTGGAAGCAACGCGTTAATTAGGAAGAGGAAACCTGTTAACAAAGCAATGAGGCCAGGAATCCAGTATCTGCTAATTTTTCCACGGGTTTCAGGAATGTTTCTTATTGCTGCCACAATATTCAACTTGCTTATTGTGGTTGCCGCAATCAGAATTGTGAGCATTGTTATGAGGAAACCTGCCGAGAAGGCAATGAGAAAGGAAATTGGCTCATAGTGGGGCACAATTGTGAAACCAAACGAGGCCAGAGTGCTGGCAAAAGCAAGTGTAAAGAGATAGATCATGAGATAGCCAAGCCCGACCCCTGCGGCACTCCCAACCAGCGCGGAAATCAGGGCATAAACCATTCCTTCATACAGGAACATCTGGATAAGCTGGGTGCGCTGCATTCCCACAGCTCTTGCAATTCCAAGTTCCGATTTTCTCTCCTCAGCCAGGAGATAAAAGATGAGAATGATGAGCACTATACCGGCGGCAATTGTGAACCCGTCAAGCATAAGGAAAATTGAGGAAATCATGGCTCCAGCATTCTCCATTGCCTCCAGCGACTCTGACTTTACCGCATAAACCACGAGACCCACTGTCTCATTTGTCGTTAATTCATCCAGTTTTTCTTCAAGGAATTCCATAAACTGCCTGGATTCCTCCTCGGTTCCAAAGTCTCCCTCAATCCTGAGAAAATTCAGGGTGCCAGGCTCAAGCGAGTAAATCCCGAGAGCCGTGGAGTAATTGAGGATGAGTGTGGTGTTTCCAATCATGTTTGGTGCTGAGCCAGGAAGCCTCTCAACAATCTCCAGCTCAACAGTTTCAATACCACCTGTAAGTTTTGCTGCACAAATCTCCAGCGTAGAATTCGGAACTGCGGAAAGTACTCCCATGGAGATGCACTCCCTGGCTTTCAAAGAATTTTCTGTGAGATTCTTCCATTCCCATCGGTTATCCAGAACTTTTATTTTTCCCTCCTCCAAAGCCATAATGTTGAGGGGCAGGGGCAGGGTGGTGCCATCTGGCATTGAGATGTTTGTGAAGGCAGTTTTGAGATTGTATGGCTGCGAGCTCGTGAAATCCGTGTAAAGTCCTTTTGCCACAGAAATTTTTGGATTGTAAGGGTGAAGCAGGGAGGTAAGGTTCTCAACAAACTTTTCTTGGAGCAATTTTCTGGTGGATTTTATCAGGATTGGCATCTGGATGTTCTCTAGAATGAGTGGCCTTATATGCAGGTAAGTTGCGTTTACCCTGTAAGCATTTACCAGATTTCCGAACATTGCTCTGGCATCAGAGTAGTTGAAGAGCAGGGTTGCATTCTGAAAATTTCCCCTGCCTTCTGGAACAACAATGTCCTTCACGGTAAAATTCCTCAAAGCAGGCCTGTAATCTGGGTAGGCAAGGTATTCCACACTGATAGAAACTGGCAACTGCTTCACGCTCCGTGTGACATTTATGTTGAAGTTGTTGACCACAACAACCTCTCCCTCTGAAATACCGCTGAAATTTGTGCCAAAAATGCTTTTAAAGTTTCCAAAACTTGCATCCTTTTCATTTAACGCAGTGGTGTTCACAGGGACACGCATCTCAAGGCCCAGTGCACTCAGATTCACATACACATTTCTCAAGAAATCTGGTAGAGAAAAGTCCATGAAATTTGTGTAGAGGCCTGAGGAAAAGGTGATGTTTGCCCTCTCAAGCTTTGCTTCAAGATTCAGAGGAGCAGTTGTCACAATTGCAGTTGTGTTGTTCACCTCTTCATAATGCCAGAGCATCTCTGCCTCTCGTTCAACATAAATCCCGGCATCCTCTGGAGTTATGGTGGCATTAAGGAGTTCCAGCAATTTCCGCTTTACCTCCCCGGAGTGCACCCAGCCATCCTCCACCCCACCCCTGTTGGAAACAATTATCCTGTTTATCTTTCCCTCCCTCCCTGTTATATTTTGCAGCGTGGAGAGGGGCAAGAATACTGCATCAGAACTTGCCTTGCCCTCATTTTCAACAATCTCCTTCAATGTCAGGTTCCAGGCCTCTCCCTTGTAAAACACAAGGAGGGTATGCCCCTTTTCCGCCTCCATCTTCTCAGCGGATTTTCTCGTGAGATAGCATTCCCAGTCCCTGAGCTCAGAGCCATCCAGGATTTTTCCGTCTGTGCTTCTGAAATTCCCGAACTGGCTGTCATACTCAGCCACGATTCCAACGATGGTAATTGAGGCCTCACCGTACAGGGTGAAGGCGTCCCTTACTGGCAGTTTTTCCTCCAATCTCGGGGCAATTCCATCAATAAGGGTCTCATTCTTCACTCCCCTGGCAACTTCTTCAAACCATTTGTATGGAAAGTATGTCTCCTCCGGGTCTATTGAATAAATCAAAACCTCTTCGTCAATGAGATGAAGGTCATCGTAAACACTCTTTCTGAAATAGTAGTTCAGGGTATCGCTCATTGTCAGGGAGCCTGAAATCATTGCAGTTCCCACCATGAGCCCGCCAACCACAAGCACAATCTGCAGTTTTCGCCTGAGTGCGTTCTTTAATCCAAGCTTCAGGAGAATTCTGTTTTTAAAACTGAGGGAAAGAAGGATGGCAATAAGGATGGAGAAAAAAATGAGAATCTGGATTTCGCAGCTCATCCAGCCCCACCGTGCCTTTGAGGTACATACTCACCTGTAATTTTTCCATCCTTCATCTGCACAACTCTGTGGGCATGCTCACCAACAAAAATGTCGTGGGTGACAATCACAAAGGTATAACCCCTCTCCCTGTTGAGCTTCCCTATAAGGTTGACAATTTCTTTTGTGCTCTGGCTGTCAAGGTTTCCTGTGGGCTCATCAGCCCAGACTATTGCAGGGTTGTTTCCAAGCGCTCTGGCTATCGCGACCTTTTGCTGCTGTCCCCCGCTGAGTTGATTCGGGAGATGCTCTGCCCATCTCTCAAGCCCCACAGCCTTCAGCGCACTCATGGCCCTCTTTCTCGCCTCATCTGGCTTTATGCCCCCAACCAGCATTGGAAGCTCCACATTTTCTATCGCGGTAAGCACTGGAATAAGGTTATAGGCCTGGAACACAAAACCCATCTTCTTTGCTCTGTATTCAGTAAGCTGAACATCTGTAAGATTGTCAATCCTCTTACTGTCAATTCTCACCACCCCCTTATCTATGCTATCAAGTCCAGAAAGGCAATTCAGCAATGTCGTTTTTCCACAACCCGAGGGTCCCATGATGGAAACAATTTCTCCACGCTTTATTTTCAGCGAAACTCCACGGAGCGCATGCACCCTCGTGCTCCCTGTGCTGTAAATTTTATGCACATCTTCTGCTTCCACAATATAATCCGCCATCGGCAGAACAACTGAGAGGGATATATAAGAATTGTTGCGGCCTTGCTGTGTTGTCACACCAGAAGGCATCATTCCACCCAAGCACAAGAGGAAACTAATGGCAATTCTGGAAACATTGATGAACCACCCAAAATGCTGTATATGAGG
>JAWACX010000088.1:0-7088 GCA_038896575.1 Thermoplasmata archaeon | reverse complement strand
CTTGCAGATGCATCCAGAACCTACACCTACGCTCCGGTAGTCCAGAAAGTTGATGTGATATACCAGGACATTGCCCAGAAAAATCAGGTTGAGATTTTTATTGAAGCTGTGGAAGAGTTTCTCAGGGAGAAGGGCACAGGTTATCTGGTAATCAAGGCACCTGCAATTGATTCCACGAAGAAGGTTACCGAAATTTTGAAGTCCAGCATTGCAGAGATTGAGGGGACTGGCCTCAGAATCTCAGAGAAACTCCTCCTTGAACCCTTTGATGCAGAGCACTGTGTCCTTGTGGTCCAGAAATGAAGGCATTGTTATTGCTGACCAAGGGCCTCCCTCACCTCTCGCTGAAAATTTTCTCTGTCCATAAAGAATGTCTCAATGGGCTTCTTGTTAACTATGCAAAATGATACACTGCCTCGCTTTTTTACCTCTTCCCGCTCTTCAAATTGATTAATCATTCTGATTGGAAGGTCTGGAGCAACCTCAACCAGCAACTCACGGATTTTTCTAGCAAAGTAGATTGAAAAAGGACAGCCAGGGTTATAGAAAACCAAAGCTATGTTTCTATCCTCTTCCAGCGGCTTGTATTTCTCTGGCGTGTAAACAAATTTCTCAGCCAATGGAAAATAGAGGAGAAAAGGGTCATCAGGAGACACCTGTCTGAAGCCCATTTTCTTATAGAATTCATACTGAGGATATCTGCCGGGAACAGAGAATGCATAGGTGATCACACCACCGGGTCTTTCATCCCAGAACCATTCTCTGCAATTCTGGATTTTTTCAAGAAATGCTTTCAACAGAGCCTTTCCAATTCCCTTTCTGCAATTTTCCTTCTCGGGCACAAAGATACACTCAATCTCCACAATTTTTTTCTCTGGATTTGGAAGATACTGGAGCATACCCGCAGGTCTGGAGTTTAGGTATGCAATCATCCCTGCACTGCCGTATTTCTCCATTACCAGATGGACCCATCTTTTTTTTGCCCTTATTCCCTCAACGAAAAACGGGTCGTTTTTTTTCTCTGGTGGAATGCAGAGCTCAATAAAATCCTCTAAGTTTTCCATGCATAACTCTCTGATTTCCAGGCCATTCATTCAAATCACTTCTTTTCCCTCTTATTGCAATCAAGTATTTCACAGTTTTGCAAACCAAACCTATTTATTCCCCTGTTGATTTGGTTGAACCATGAAACTGGAACTCGGGAATCTGAAAAAAAAGCTGGAAAAAAGCATGGTTGCAAAAATTCTGGTTGTGCTCCTCGTAATCCTCCTCAATTTTGCCACATACATCACAGCCACATGCCTCGTTCCAATTGCAGGTGTTCTCTTCACATTCGGCATCCCTGTACTTTGCGGCTGGAAAAACATAAAATTTCTTTTGGTGTTTGGTGTTCCAGTAATTATAGGCACTGCAATAGTTGTTGGCGTTTATCAGACAAACTATGTCCAGACAGGCCAGCCCATTGCCCTCAGCGATGATGCTGGCTATTTCTCAAATGGCACGGTAACCCCTTACAAGGGGAAACCTGGTGAGGCCTTCAATTTTACCGTGGATATCAAGAAGGAGAGCAACACCAATGATGAGGTATTCCTAATACTTTCAAAGGACCTCTACATTCTGGACGACCCGCTGCACCCAATGACAAAGTGCTGGGAGGATGAGGTAACTGCAAGGTACTATGCAAACACCACGGTGGAAAAATCAATGATATGGTATTACACTTTCTCAATCAAGCGGAACTATCAGAACGGCACCATTCTCTGGATCAACCTGACAAAGGGGGGACAGCAGATGATAAGGGTGGGCCCGGTAACAATGGAGTACAATGAAATGCTTATTTCGTTTATTGGCGTCTATCTTCTGAACGCATTCTTGATGCTGGGCGTTGGTTATTACCTGCTTGTAAGCATCTACTGGTGGTTCGGAAAGGCAAAGCAGAGGAGAGAAGCAATTCTCAGGGAGATGGAATCTCAGAAGGAAGCTGAGGGGCAGAAGACTGAGCCAGAGAAAAAGAAGCTGAAGTGTTCAAGCTGCGGTGCGGTGGTTGACGAGGATGCCGAGAAATGCTGGAAGTGTGGTGAGAAATTCGAGAAATAAAGGATTAAATACCCATAGGGATTATGTGAGGTAAGGTGGAACCATGATTGGAGAAAGAGAACTGCCACCAGAACTGCAAAACCAGATAATCCAGTATAAACAGGTGGAACAGCAACTTCAGGTATTGCTCCAGCAAAAGTTCAATTTTGAACTCCAAATAAGGGAGATAGAGCAGGCCCTAGAGGTGCTGAAGGATGCAAAGGAAGACACACCAATCTACAAAAGCATTGGCTCGCTACTAATAAAGGCCAACAGCAAGACACAGGTTGTGGAAGAACTCAATGATGCAAAGGAGAGCATTAACCTCAAGCTCACGAGCATAAAGAAACAGGAAGAAAGGCTCAAGGAGAAGTATGAGAGCTTGCAGAAACAGCTTGCGGAGAGTTTGCAGGCGTTTCAGAAATCATGATTTCCCTTGAAGATTTTTGCACAGTATTCCAAGCCAGGGTCAAGGATGCAGGGAAGGGAGTGGTGCTCACACATTGCCTGGCAGATGGTGATGCTGCTGGAAGTGCAATTGGAATCAAGCTTGCCTTCCCCTCTTTTGAGATTGGAATTCCAGACACAGCTACAAGAACTGCAAAGAGAATTTTTTCTGCAATGGGTGTAGAATACATCACAGCCCCATGCCTGAAGGATTTTGATTTTGTCCTTGTGGTAGATGCTGCAGCACCCTACATGCTTGGTGAAATTGCTGAAAATCTGGAAGATGCAATGGTGCTTGACCACCACAGTTACTGTCCAGAATGGGAAAAGTTTCCCTACTACACAAATCCAGACAGAAACTCCACAGCAGAAATTGTATTGGAATTTCTCAATGGTATTGGAGTCCAGATTACACCCGAGATTGCAAAGGCCCTTTTGCTCGGAATCACGGCAGATACCGCACAGTTTTCCATTGCAAAGCCCCATGCCTTTGCAACAGCTGCAATGCTCCTGGAACATGGAGTCAATGTCCAGGAGGTATTTGAGATTCTGGGTGAGAAGAACCAGGATATCTCACAGCGTATAAGCATCCTTAAAGGTTTTTCAAGGCTGAAATACCAGCACTATAAGGAATTTCTTGTTGCTGGTTCTGTTGTCAGTGCCCATGAGGCCGTGGTTTGCACAGCACTCGTGAATGCTGGTGTTGACATTGCATTTGTGGGTTGCCAGAAGGGGAAGGAGTTCAGGATAAGCGGGAGACTGAGTAACAGTGCCGTGAAAGCCGGCATTTCGCTGGTGGAGATATTTGGAGAGGTTGCCAGGGATATGCAACTTGAGAGTGGAGGGCATTCTGGTGCAGCGGGTGTGAGTGGCACTGGAGATGTGGAGTTTGTGGTTAATTCCTGCATTGAGAGTGCACTCAGAAAGTTGAGATATGAGAGCAATTTGCGTTAAGGTGCGGAAGGAGAGGGCAGAGGAGGTTCTGGAGTTTTTGGTTAAAAACAGGTATCTGGATAAGTCCAAGAAGGTGGAGAGGGACACAGCTTTCGTTTATTTCCCTGTAGTTTGTCCAGTGCCCGGGATGGAAATTACGGAAATTGAGTGTCAGGAAAGAGAGAAGTTTGTACCTTTTAGTGAAATTGCGAAGAAACTGGATATTGAAGCATCAAAACTTCCCAGAAAATGGGAGAAGTTTGGAGATGTGGTGGTGCTCAAACTACCAGAATCTCTTTACGCAAGAAAGGAAGAAATCGGGAGGGTGTATGCTGAGGTGCTGGGAGCAAAAACGGTTGTTGTTGATAGAGGAGGAATCCGTGGCGAGTTCCGAAAGCCAGATTTCGAGGTAATTTATGGCACAGAAACGGTAACAGTGCATAAGGAATCTGGTGTCAGGTTTAAATTTGATATCCTCAAGCAGATGTATTCTTCTGGCAACATTTTTGAGCGAGGAAGGTTGATTGGAGTTGTGCAGCATGGAGAGGTGATTGTGGATATGTTTGCTGGCATCGGCTATTTCTCAATTCCAGTTGCCCTGAAAACCGGTGTGTCAAGCATCTATGCATGTGAGAAAAATGCTGAGACATTTGAATTCCTCTGTGAAAATATAAGGTTGAACAAGGTTGAGAAAAAGGTTGTTCCTTTGCTGGGTGATTGCAGAGAGGTGGCTCCTGTAAATGTCGCAGACCGCGTGCTCCTGGGTTATCTGAAGGACACCCATAAGTTCCTGCCATATGCCCTCAGATGCCTTAAAGGGGGTAAGGGCATGCTCCACTACCATGATGTTGTAAAGGCAGAAAGATTTCCAGAGGAAATGGTAGAAAGAATCAGGGATTATGTTCCGAGATTTGAGGTTGTTGCTGCCAGGGTTGTGAAGTCCTATGCACCGAGAATGGTCCATGGTGTGCTGGATGTGAGGGTATTCTGAGAGCAGAGAGTGCTGGATGCGGCGCAAATCCTCAGCAGTTACCTCCGCAACTTCCTCTTCACAACAAGGCAGAAGGACAAAAGGGCCAGCACTGCTATTGCCTCAAAATCTGTGAAAGCAGGTGTCTTTTGTTGATTCTCCTGTTGACCTGTCTGGGGCTGCACTTTGATTACAACAGAGGTTGAGTTCAGCCAATAGTTATTTTCATAAACCTCGACAATTACTCTGAACTCTGTTTCATTGGTTACAGCGGGTGCCGAAAACTTGCAGGAGAACTTTCCTTCCCTGTCTGTAGTGCCCATAATTGGTGCCACACAACTGACAGGAGTGCCATCACCTCTGCATACCCCGATTCTCAGAGTTGCATTTACAACTTTGAGGGCTGGTTTCTGGCCATAGGCTGGATATGTGACTGTCAGATTTAAATCTATAGTTTGGTTGCTGAAACACTGGGTCTGCGATAGAGTGGCTTGGATTTTCATGAGAGGAGTCAAAATCAATTGTATGAGTCTGTTTGCTCCAGTGTCACATAAAACCAGGAGCTCTCCTGTGTCCCCGGAATCTGTGATGTTTCCGGTATCTGGATCATACAATGTGAGATTATAAGGAGCTCTTCCGCCAGTGGGAAACGGAGGAGAAATATTCATTGTGGTCTCGTAAGAGGATATTAGAGTTCCCGTTTCCCTTTCCACTCCACTCAGGACCCAGAGTATCCGAGTTCCCGGCCTTTCTGAAACCACAATCACTTTAGCAGACCATGGCATATAGCACGGTGGATAAACCACTTTGGACCCAAGTGCAAGGTTATAGTGTTTCTCTAGGCGCTTTGTGGTGTGATTATACATAAAGGCAGAAAAATTTCCATTTTCTGAAGCTGAATACACCGTGCAATCATCAGGACCTGTTACGATGCCTACAGTTTTTTCACCTGGATTGCCAATCTGGTACTTCTGAGGATTGGCAATTCCTTCGGTGTTTAAATGGAAAAGATAGAGGAACCCATCATTTCCACCTGCAAATACTGGGGTATCTGGATGGTAGGTGTTATAGTGCCTATAAAACCAAGATGTTGCTGGTGAAAACTTCTCACTGGGTTTGAAGGAATAATTTCCAAAAGCGCCTATACTCCAGTTCCTCGGAAAAGGTCCGGGATACAACATGGTATAGTTGTATCTTAGAAATGTTATGCCCTGGTCATGGGTTATAATAAGGAATTTCTGCCCGTCGAGTTGAAGAGGTTCACCCGTGACCGTGATATTGCCTGGTATCACATATTCGTTTCCAGGTGTGAACCCTGGTTCGAGGATTATCTCCAAGTCCCTAACTGTCTGGCCTGAACCTTTTGGCTTTATCATCATTGTGAGTTCGTAAATCTTGCCCTTCTCAGAAACTACAAAAAACGGATACCATAAGGCATTATATGTGGTGGACTGTGTTGTGCTGATTACCTTCTCAGGAAAAGAAATCCCAGCAATCCTGTCAAGGTACTGATTTCCCTCTGGGTAAACAATACAATTTATGTCTGTTTTATACCTGAAGTCATCCAGAAAAATATAGAGTTTCCCTCCCTGGGCTGTATTCACTGCAAGAATGATTGTGATATTGGTTCTCTCTGCCTTGCCATACCATACAAGGTAGGCAAAGACCACAGATGGCAGAGGAACACCCTCAAGGGTTTGGTTCCAGAACACAGATTTATTTTCTGGGCTGACACAGTAAATTATGCCTTTTTCCCCGATGCTCGTGAGAATGTAAGCCTTAAATACAATTTCACCCACGGAGGGCACACTAAGAGGACCGCACACAAGGGTGCCTTCAAAATCACCAGATGTAGCACTGATTTCCATCTCCTTACTCGCACCAGAAAGCTCAGAGTCTGCAAAGAAGGCTGCTGAAGGAAAAAGGGGCACTGAACTCAGGAGAAGGAAGAGAGTACTCCAAAGCATAAAACAAGCCATAAAACCATCCGCTCTTCTTATTTTTCTCATATATCATCACTGTTTCTCCATAAATCTACCAAGTTATATAATTTTTGCTGCCTCTATACAGCTATGTACTATCAGAGGACCTCGTGAACGCCTGCAGGAGAGGGTATTTCCTCCATAATCTGTGAGTTTAAACCAATTTCTTTCGTTTTTTTATACCTCCTCTCCGTTTACTACCTTGGGCCCTCAGGGCCATTATTATCACCCACAGGCGTATGAGGTCCTCTTTTTTTTTCTTTCTCTAACCAAGCATCGTGAACACCCATGCCTAGCATCTTGATGTTCACGAGGAAGGTTGATAGTACAATATATAATGTTTTAATGTTTACAGGAGTTAAAGAATAAGTTTAATCCGAAGTTTCGCAAATTCATTTTTTTGTAAATACTGGCTGAAACGCTTTTCGTATGCCATAAAACGAAAAGTATATATATGGCCTTGCTATTCCTTATAACATGCATGTGAATGTAACCACCAAGAAGTACAAGGACAAAATCTACTATGCTGTCAGGGTATTTGAGACCACATACCAGAACGGCAGAAAAATAACAAAAATAGTAAAAACAATTGGTAACACGCCAGAGAAATCAGAGTTGGAGAAACTTGTGAAGGAGGGCTGGGAATATATCTATGAAGTGCAAAAGGATGTGCCCATTTC
>JAWACX010000087.1:0-7325 GCA_038896575.1 Thermoplasmata archaeon | reverse complement strand
GTGGGAAATTTTTTCAGGACTACACACGCCCCCGTGGAGGCAGAATAGTTTATATATCTAGACCCCATATAGGAGAAGGGACTAAGATGGATGCAGGGGAAGATATCAGGGAAAGGATAAAGAGATTGGTGGATGAGCGCAACGAACTCCTTGCGAGAGTTGAGCAACTTGAGCGTGAGAAACAGGAGATTGCTGGTCTCTGGCAGGCAAAGGTGGATCAACTCAGTGCACTCATTGGCCAGTATGAGGAAAAAATCAAGGGGTTGCAGTATCAGATTGATTATGTTAACGAACAGTATGAGAAGATGAAGGAGGAGAGAAACAGGTCAATAAGGGAACTGAATGAAGAGATAGATAGGGTTGATGCTTTGAATGAGGAATTGAGTGCTAAGGTTAAGGCGCTTGAAGAGGAAAATGCTGCACTCAGGGCTGCGATTGGGCAGGGGGGTGCTCAAACCCAGCAACAACCTCATCAGGACGCAAAAGCGCTTGAGGAACTGGTGGATGCAAAGGAGAAAAGAATTCGGGAGCTTGAGGAGGAGAACAGAATTTTGAGAGAACAGGTTAGTGCCTCCTCAGACCTTCAAACAGTGCTTTTTGAGAAGGACAGGGAAATAAAAGAACTGAGGGAGAGGCTTGAGGGTGCAACACCACAAGAGGGTGCACTCTCTGCAAAAGTTGCGGAACTTCAGGCCTTGCTTGCAGAGAAGGAAAAAGAAGTGGAGGAATTGAAGCAGAGGCTCCGCCAAATGGAGGCAGGAGCACCTTCGGCCTCTCCTCCTGAGTTTGTTATAACCTCTGAAGAAAACCTCCAGATACCAGATGGGCTGGAAATAAGGGGAAATGTAAAGTCAGGAAAGGACATTGTTGTTGGAAAAAATGCAAAGATTTTTGGAAACTTAATTGCGGGCGGTAAAATTGCTCTTGGAGAAAGTTCTGTTGTAGAAGGGAGAATTGAATGCTCTGAATGCACAATTGGCCCTGAGGCATCAATAAAGGATGTGCTCTCCTCTGGTTCTGTGGAGCTGGGCAGGGGTGCAAAAGCTGGTAAAGTTTCTGCAAAGGGAAATGTGGTTTGCGGAGAAAATGTGCAGATTGAGAGAATTGAAGCTGATGGTGATGTTGACCTGGGAGCAAATTCCTCTGTGAATCAAGGCGTAGTTTATGGCGGTGGAATAAGGCTTGGAAAGAAGGTGAAAGTCCAGGGAGAAATTACCTCAAAAGAGTGAGTATGCAGCCCTTGCTTATCCTTGATACAAGCATGCTTTTTGCACCCTTTAATTATTCCTTTAATTTTGACATAGCAGTCCAGGACTTTCTTGGCCCTGTGGAAATTGTAGTCCCTTCATCGGTGATAAAGGAGCTTGAAGGACTGGCAAAAACCAATAACCTTGCAAGGACTGTGTTGAGGTTTGCTGCCAAATACAAGGTAGTTGAGGTTTCACAGAGGGGGGATAGGGGCATCATTGAATGTGCCGAAAAATTCACTGGAAGGGAGATTTTTGTTGCTACTTTGGACACCAAGCTGGGAGAAAGAATCAGAAAAAAAGGGTATAAAGTGGTATTCCTAAGAGAGGGCCAGAAACTGGCACTGAGGGAACGGTAATCTCAGGAGGTTTGCTTCCCCTTCCTTTCAAATATCACCTCTCCGTGATATACAATCTTGAAGACTTTGTAAAGCGGAATTCTGGCATTTTTCAGGACAAGGAAACCGCTCTCTATCTTCACGATATCGCTTCCCCTTATTCCTCTCTCTCCAGTGGGTGAGAGCCTGTCCCAGTACCAGATCTCAGCATCACTAAAATTGTATCTGGGGTCCCACCTAAGCCTGTCAAGTGCCTGTTTTGGTGTCATTGCTGACCTTTCCTTCGCTCAATGCAGGCCTTAATGAAACCAAGGTATGGCGGGGATGGAGCTCCAGGCCTTGACTTGAACTCTGCATGGAACTGGATGCCGAGGAAGAAAGGATGGTCCCTGAGTTCAAGCACCTCGCACCTCCTTCCGTCCTCTGACTTGCCTGTGAACTGCAGGCCCTGAGCTTCCAGCACATCAACAAAGTTTGGATTTACCTCGTAACGGTGTCTGTGCCTCTCGTAGATTATTGCGGAATTGTAAAGCCTTGCAATCATTGTTCCTGGCTTCAGGTTAATTCTGTGGGCACCGAGCCGCATTGTGGCCCCCATCTCCTTTATTCCCTTCTGTTCAGGGAGGAGGTCTATAACAGGATGGTTTGTTTCCGGGTTGAATTCAGTGCTGTTTGCGTCCTGATAGCCCAGCACATTTCTTGCATACTCCACTGTTGCAAGCTGGAAGCCCAGACAGACACCCAAGAAAGGAATCTTGTTCTTTCTTGCAAATTCTATTGCCCTGATTTTTCCTTCAACACCCCGGTTTCCGAAACCACCAGGAACCAGGATTCCATCAACCTTCTCCAGCCTTTCAATCTCCTCAGGCCTTTCCTCAAGAGTTTCTGATTCAATCCAGATTTTGGTTACATTTGTTGCAAGTGCAGCCTCGCAATGCCTTATCGCTTCAATGTAGCTGAGATATGCGTCCTTCAGATGCGTGTATTTTCCCACAATTGCAATGCTGACCTCCTGCTTCGGATTTTCAAGCGCCTCTACGATTTTTTTCCAGTCCTCAAGATATGTTTCCCGTTCCCCGAGCTCCAGCTTTCTGAGGAGGTAGTTTGTGAGATGCTGTTCATGAAGCATCAGTGGAACCTTGTAGATGCAATCCGTATCTGGAGCACTAACAACAGCCTCTAGTGGCACATCACAGAACAGGGAGATTTTCTTCTTTATTTCATACTCAAGAGGTGCAGCACTCCTTGCTACAATCACATCTGGCTGTATCCCGATTTCCCTAAGCTCCTTCACCGAGTGCTGTGTCGGTTTCGTTTTTTGTTCTCCAACTGGCGAAAGAACAGGGACGAGAGTGGTATGGACAAACACACAATTGCTTTCAGAACCCAGTTCTCTCCTGAGTTGTCTTACTGCCTCAAGGAATGGCATTGATTCAATGTCACCAACCGTGCCCCCTATTTCAACAATCGTCACATCCGCTTTCGTGTTCTCGCTTACCCTCCTTATCCTCTCCTTGATTTCATTTGTGATATGTGGAATTATCTGGACAGTCTTACCAAGATAGTCTCCTCTCCGCTCCTTCTCTATTACAGCCCTGTAAACCTTGCCTGTTGTGATGTTATGCTCGCTCGTCAAATTCTCACCAAGGAAACGCTCGTAATGGCCTAAATCTAAATCCACCTCTCCACCGTCCTCAAGAACAAAAACCTCTCCATGCTGGTATGGGTTCATTGTTCCCGCATCGCAGTTCAGGTAAGGGTCTATCTTGATTGCAGTCACTTTTAGGCCAGAGGATTTGAGAAGTTTTCCGATGCTAGCCACCGTTATACCCTTTCCGAGCCCTGATAGCACACCTCCAGTCACAATTATGTACTTCATTTTTTCACCTCAAAGCTTCCAGTAATCAGAGAACAGTTTTTTTGCGGCCTCAATTCTCTCCCTCCCTCTGCAATCTGTATCAATGCTTTCAGTGTATCTCATCCTGTAGTCCTTTCCCTCCTTTGCACTCAGGATTGCACAGAAGACATCGGCAAGGGCGTCCAGGTCATATCCCCCTTCCAGCAGTAACATTGTTTTGTATCTGAAGAGGGATTTAACAATCTCAAGATAACCCTTTGTGGAAACCTCTAAGCCAGTGAGAGGGTCAAGAGTGTGGGAATCCACACCGAGGCTGACAATTACGAGGCCTGGCTTGAAGGATTCAAGTACAGGGAGGATTATCTCTTCAAGGGCTGCAAGATATGAGGCATCCCCACAACCTGAAAAGAATGGGATGTTGAGATTGTAGCCAGCACCCTCCTTTTCTCCTATCAAGGAGAGATGGCCAGTGCCAGGGTAAATTTCAAGTTGATGTGTGGAAATGTAAAGCACATCTGGTGAGGAATAGAAAATGTCCTGGGTGCCATTTCCATGATGGCCATCAATGTCCACAATTGCTATCCTTTTTGCTCTCTCCAGCATTGCCTCAGCGCAAACAGCAGCATTGTTAATATAACAAAAACCTCCACCAAAATCCCTGCCAGCATGATGGCCTGGAGGACGCACAAGTGCAAGTGCACAACCTTCCTCCAGTGCAATCTTTCCAGCGGTTAATGCACCACCTGCGGAAAGTAAGGCAATCTCATATGTTTCAGGATGAGATGAAGTGTCCATATCTATAATGCCCTCACCAAGAGTTGAGAGATAGGTAATGTATTCTCGTGTATGCACAGCAAGAATTTCCTTCTCCCCAGCCTTCTCCGGCTTTATAACCTCTTTAAAGAGCCCATGCCTCTCAAGGGCTGTGGTAATTGCCCTGAGCCTGTCAGGGGATTCTGGATGCCCAAAGTGCTGGACATGGTCCAGATATCTCTCGTGATATACAATCTTCATGGGGTTTAATCAGATGTCAATATTAAATGTTTTGCAGTAATATGCAGGTAAGGGCTCCTTCAGCACTTCCCTCACACTTCCCTGGAGTGCCTCTATCAACTTCCAAGCATCCTCTTCGCTCTCAACATCCGCATCAATCGTCCAGCCTATGCCTTCTATCTCCTCAAGTGCAATGTTCCATTTTTGGTAGTCCAGAAAATATCCCTGCTTTCTCTCAATTTTAAAGCAGGGCATGAACCCCAGATTTCTTAGAACCTCGGCAAGGAGTTGCTCGGTGCCAGAGGCAATAAAATACTTTTTTCCATGCTTCACAATTCCTTTAAACTCTGGCAGAGAGAGAATGAGCTCTGCATCACCATGCCCGAATTTTCTCAGCCTCAGGTTTCGCTCCTCTAACCTCCAGCCCCTCTGCCCATTCTCAGGAAGATAGTATGTATCTACAAGCGTGTACTCTTTCTTGTTTCTTCCAGCACTGAGAACACTGGTGGGGTCGGTAATTATGAGCCTAATCTCATGCTCTTCCTTGACCTTCATGCTCTGCCCATTTCAAGCCAGTATATAATATTTTACTCACACTGGGAGCCATCAATTTTGTTTGAAAATTAAAATTTTTTGTCAATAGAAACAGCAGGCGCTGGTCTTCCTTGCGGCCATACTTTAACCTATGTTTCCACCAGAGTTTATGGTTCTTCCTCCATTACATTGTCTTTTCCCTGCCAATTGGGCTGTTATCCTTGCCCCAGCCAGTAATGATTTTGACATTGTAGCCGAAAACTTCCTGGTAGTCCGTGATGGAGTCGCCATCAACATCTGGTGTGGTGCAGTATTCTGCTACCTTGGTGTCACTCAGGCCTTTGCTCTCCCAACAGTTGGGTTCCCATACATCTAACCATTGAGGGATAGAGCCAAAGAGTAAGAGAGACTTTAATTTCATGGAAATCCCCTGGTTTATTATTTTTTGGAGAGACTCTGTGGGGTAGTTATGTTCTCTTCATTTTCTTTATGTGAGAATGGCACCCGTGGTGCACGACAATTCGTACAATATGGAAGAGAGGCATAAGGTTTTTTCCCGCATTTTTGACACACAATTGGAATATCAGGTACCCCATGCCCTTTTAATTCTCTAATTAGAGCTTCTATGACATCCTTTCTTGGGTGATACATTACGATTTCTTCTATCTCTTTCTTCCCCCTTCCATTTTCTATGAATATCACAATTGAAGGAGTCTTATTGGTATACCCAAATCTATCAAAAGCTAATACTTTACTCCACTTTATAAACTGGTATTCTCTGAAAATAAACCTCCTCTCTATATTCTCACATCTCTCGAATGGGGTACAATGAAATGCAATAAGAGTAAAACCATTAGTGTATATCTTAAAATGTGGATACATAAATTGCTGGATTAACAGTGTAGCACCAAATATAACGCAGCACACAAGGAGGGCGATTGCAATGATTTCTTTAGAAGTAGCTGCTTGAAAGTTGCGTGTTAAAACTACTATGGGAATGAGAGCTAAAACAAAAACCCAACCTATAATGGAAAAAATCCTTCGGGTTGGTGGGCATGGTGGCGAGGCATATACTAACTCTCCTTTTTCCATTAGCATCAACTCCGTGTATAGATACCATTCAACAGGTGATCTCCAAACACCATTGGTAGGCCTACTACGGCTGTAATTGCCGTGATTTCTGCAATGGTTTGTACTAACGGTGTTAAAACAGATTTAACTGGTTTCTCTGTAATTACTATGTAAAGTCCAACAATAGCAAAAACCGCTGAAAAAAGGTCAAGAAGAAACACAACATAACCAGGTTGGGAAATTACACCAGATAGCGTGGCCACTATCAGACTCAGGATGGAAAAACATACACCCCTATAGAATGCGCCCTGACCTAAACACCATAGAACAATTGCATTAAATGCAGAAATTAGGTTTTCCCCTATGTCAAACAAAGTGCCCGCATCACCCATCAAGTTGAGAGCAGATTCAAAGGTTGGACTCGTTGCCATTAAGGCACCTGCAATAACACCCATACCAACAATTGAGGCCATAATGATTTCACAAATAAATGATGATAACCTTGAAACAATATCTGAAATTCCTCCTGAAAACACTTTAAGTGTTAGTTCTATTACTTCGAGAGTAAGCACTATTGATGAAATGGTTAATATTGGAATAACTATAAAATTATACACACTGTTTAAAACATCGGCAATGCATCCAACTACTTCAATTGGACTTCCACATTTAAAATTATTCTTCAAGATTACCCCAAATTGCTCTACAAAATTCAGGATAATCGCTTTTATAGGTTCTACAACTGCATCCATCATCTTTTTTACAATTTCCTTCACCCACTCCACAATCGCATTCACCGCTTTCTCCACAGCATTCCATACCTCCCGCAAGCCACCAGCAAGCATCTGTGCCAGTGCCTCTATTTCCTTCACAATCTCTGACAGTATTCCTCTATACTCCTTCTCTACATACACAGCCTCCCAGAAAATGTTCCAAACTGTAATCTTGAGCCTTACCCCATTTACAGTTACTGTACCTTTTGAGACAACAAAGCTTCCGCTGCAGAAATACTTCTTCTCACCCCATGTCACTGTATGCTCCCTGGTTGTGCTCCATCCTGTAATCAGGTCGCTCAATTCCACCACTATCTTTACTATTCCCTTAATGTCTGAAATATTGCACTCGTATGTGATTCTTACATCTGTCCAGCTCTCATCGCTCATTCTCACGCTATAATTCACAATCATCGGTGGCATCGTATTCTGCACAAACGGGTTGAATGCCTTCTGCGTCCAGTTCTCTGCGGCACTGGAATTGCTTGCGTTTAGCTCGTGGTAATAATCC
>JAWACX010000086.1:0-7333 GCA_038896575.1 Thermoplasmata archaeon | reverse complement strand
CCTGTACAGGATTCCTATGCTACCCATATCTCTCTCGTCGTATATATATTTTACCAAAGGAGCTGCTGTGGAATCCCTCTAACTTCCCAACTTTTGAGTAATATGTATCTCAAGCTCATTAAGCAGTTTTCTCGTGGATTTTGTTATCTCATTCAGAAGGTTCTGCTCACCCACTCTCACAACATAAACTTTGGATAGCTTCCATATGTCCGTTCCGTTCATTTATTGCAATTCCCTTCTTTTTGTATCGTTTGACCCATCAAAATCTCATTGTGCCAGTTACGCAATCTTTGGGAAGTTAGTGAGGCGCAGTCAGAAAAAATAAAACCTTATATGAAAGTGGATGTGGAAATGTATTCTGCACATGCCCCGAGATGTGTATGGAGTGCTGAAATCCCGAAGAGAAAAACGCCTGCCATAGACACAGTTATGTGTTCATTGTCCAGTGTTGTGAAGGATTATGGGATTGAGGTTCCTGCAGAGGTAGATTTAGTCAGGGTCTCTAGCATGAGCATCTTTAAGGAATTAGGTTTTGGCGGCTTGGTAGAATATAAAGCAAACTTTGGAGAGCTGGGGATCGAAGTACCGGTAATCTATGAGAAACTAGCAGATGCCATGGCAACAAAGCTGAAAATAGACATGGGATTGTAAATTTTTCTCCCGCTAGCTCTTTGCGTGCTCCAGAAATCACCTGCTCTTCCACCCATATCCATAAATTATGGGCACAAGCAAAAACGCAATACCTTTGTCCAAAGCTCTCTTTACCTCAGCCACAACTTCATCCTCAACACATGCAAATTTCACCTCAAACTCATAGCATTTTCCAATCTCATATCCTGAGAACATGCCTTGCAGAGCATCCAGCTTACTCTCGAGCCCGTGTGTTTTGCAGAGTTCACGCAATCTGCGGCCTATGAAAGGGTTTGCACCCTCACTCCTTAATTTTAACACAACCCTCTCCCGTATCTCCCCACAGGGATAGTCCACCCTCCCTCCGTAGTCCGGCTCAGAAAGAATTCCCAAATACCCTGAGGGTCTCAAAACACGAACAATCTCGGAAAAAACCTTATCTGGCTCCCTCACCCACATCAAAAAGTTTGCAAAGTAAACCCTATCAAAGGATGAAGAAGGGAATGGAAGAGCATGGGCATCCTTCTCCATAAACTCTACATTTTTTGCTTTCACACGCCTCTTTGCGATTTCCAAGAACTCCCTGTTTATGTCAATTGCCACAACCCTACCATCGCATCGCTCTGCGATTTCCTGAGTAATCACACCTGTCCCACAACCCAGCTCAAGCACATCCTTTGCGTTAAAAATTTCTGTATGCCGATAGACAAAATTCCTTGCCTCTCTGGCCCATTTCGCTTGGTAAACAAAGAACTGGTCCCAGTCCTCGGCCCTCACACTGCACCACCCGTAGGGCTCTGGCAGAGTGTGCCGACCTTTTTAAGGTAAAGGGGACAGCCAGCACCGCATATGCTGAATTCAGGGCATTTCCTGCATCTTTCTGGTGCATACTTCCTCTCCCTGATATCCTTGCAGAGCTTAGAATTCCAAATTTTCTCCCATGGGTCTTTGAGAATGTTTCCCACACTTTCGTAATAGCTCTGACATGGGATGACTTCGCCATCCGGTTCAATGCACATGTTGCTCTTTGCAGCGGAGCACTGCTTCGCACCCACTCCATAATTTACTGGGTTGAAGTTGCAGTACTGAGTCGGAGTGTACCAGATGAAACGCATTCCAAGAGCTAAAGCTGTCATCTTTGCTTTCATAACTGGCTCTATCAATTCCTTTTCATCAAGTCCGAGTTCGCATTCTCTGCCTCTCCCAGAATAAATCAGGCCATTGCAGGCAAAGTTTTTTACCCCGAGGCTATGAAGGAACTTCACGGTTTGCTCAACTGTGTCCTTGTTAAGCCTTGTAATTGTGGTGTTTGTGAGCACAAACAGATTTGCGTCAAGGGCATTTTTCAGACCCTGGATTGTCTCATCAAAAGCCTCTGCACCCACCATCTTATTGTGGATTTCCCTGTCCGAGGACTCAACTGTTATCTGGACATGGTCAAGCCCTGCATCTGCAAGCTTTTTGAGGTATGCCTTGTCTGCAAGTTTCCTCCCGTTTGTGTTCAAGCCAGTAACAATTCCCCTCTTTTCAGCCCTCTCAATGAGTCTCTCTAATCCCCCGTAAAGTGTGGGCTCGCCGCCAGTGAAAACAATATGTGGAACTCCGATATTATAAAGTTTGTCAATAACCTTGAGCCAGTCCTCAAGCGCCATCTCCTTCTTTGTTCGTTCTCCCACATAGCAATGTAAACATCTATCATTGCACCTGTAAGTGAGAGCCAGGTCCATTCTATATGGTGCAGAAACTGGTGTTGCAAAGGGCTCCACAACATCCACATCCAGATAGGAAATTGGGCAGATGTCCGGGTTTTTCACAATGGCTGTAACTATTTCCCGAATCTTTTTTTCATCTTCTCTTGCCCTTTTCCTCCCCACCCTGTACCTTCTCCTGATATCCTTCACAACCTCTTCACTCTTTTTCCCAGATAAAATTCCAAGGGCATACTCTGCAGCCGTTGCATTCAAGTGGAGCACCCTTGCAGCATTGATAATAAGCAGAGCTTTTCCACCAGGCTCAATTCTTATGTGGAACCTGGCACCTTCAAACTCTCCTTTTCCATAAAAGTGGTGAATCCCCGGCGGCAAAGGGGTTTTCTTCCCGAAAATCCTTTTCAGCAAATTCTTCACCATCACCTCCCACCTCCAGCACAGGCACAGGCGCAACCCGCACAGGCACAAGCACAGGCACAGCCACCACCACCAAAACCACCAAATTTAACCCCTGTCCCTGTAGAGACAGGCGGTGGATTAGTCACTGCAGAAACACTCCGGGTAAATCCAGTGAGATTTCTTACAAACTGATTTGCAGAATTCTGGAGGCCGCTGACAATCTGATTTGCAAAGTTAGAGCCGGGAAGAACAGGCATGGATGGTGCAGCGAGAGATTGTGCGCTACCTCTTGTGCCAGTTCTAACATGCACATGAACCCTGGGATAAAAGAAAGGATACCAGTAAGGAACCCTGTAATTCCCCTTTCCAAAGTTCCTCTTCAACTCCCAGTTAAATCTGTTGTCCAGATACATCCACTCAAATTTATCCTCAAGGATTCTTAACTTCTCATCGTCCATCTTGGCAGCCTTCACCTGCTCCCATGCCTTCTTTATTATCTGTCTGTAGTAGTCTGTTGTCTCCTTCCTTGAAAAGCCCCGCATCTTTGTCTCCAGGTCCTGTATGAGTTGGATTATAGCACTTTTTACTATCTCCTCATCTACAGAGCCATCTGGTCGGATTGCAGCACGGAAGCCAACCTCGTAGGGGTGGAGACCTTCGTGGTCAGTTCTCAGCACTCTGAGCCGAAGGGGCTCCCTGCTCTCAACACTTATTATTCCCTTTTTGTACATCCCAAAGTAAACCATATTAACAATTTTGTTCAGAGGCACATTGAGAAGCACTGCAGCCTCTGGAGCGGTCAGACCATACTTTATGCCCATCCCCTCAACCCCAATGCTGGGCGGAACATACTGCATCTTGCTCCTCCATGAGGAAACTACGGAGAAAACTATCACTCCCACAAACACGATTAACAGAAAATTTGTGCAACAGAAAGAGGGCAGATAGAAGGTAAACCAGTTCTGGACATTTTCCCATGACTCCTGCCAGGGATTTGGCTGTTCTGGCTCAAACACATTTGTTACCGCACTCCTTGGAAACGAAACACCGTACTTATGCTCATAATTCCCACTTGAATTCCAGGTAAACTTTATTTTCCCATCTTCAAATCGCATCCAATCTGGGGTTTGATGATGCCACTTTGTTGAATTCGGGTCTGTCACTGCAGGCGGAAAAATTATTGTTGTCTGGAGGAAATTAATTCCTCTACAGAAACTCCCCCACCAGGTTGGATAGAATTCGACACTTGCATAACTGGAATTTTCAGTGTCAGGGTAGACCATTCTTGTAACCTTGCACTTTGTTGTTATCTGGATAAATTGGGAGTGCTGATACATAGATGGAATTGGAATCTCATATCCACAGGGGATTGCAGAGGATTTTTTGATGCCCGAAAGCGACATAGTAGTAGGATAAAGAAGGATTGCGGTTGCAGTGCTCAGGTCATAGTATTTGTTTGGCATTCCGATATCCACATAATCTATTGTGGCCCTGTTCTCAAAAAAAATTGTGTAGTAAATCCAGGCAGAGCCATCTGTCTGAATATCGCAGACTGCAATTTCCTCATCCACAGTGAAGTCATATGTTGTTGCAGGGGTAGGTTTTTCCTGGGCACCAGACACTGGAATTGGAACCATAATGAGAACGATGAGAAGCAGAAGGCAAGCTCTCACCATTTTGGCTCCTCCTCAAGCATGTAGGTAGTTCCGCAATACTCACAGGAGATAAGGACGCCCCCAGAGACAACCTTGATGCTCTTCTGGCTCAAGTCAGCACCACAACTTCTGCATTTCAAGCGCTCAAGATTCATGTTGCCGTGCAAATCTAGCTTCTGTGTGATTTCTACCTTCTGCGTGGGCTTTGGCTCAGTGAGCTTTATTGCAACTATTATGAGTAGGGCAATTCCAATCATGATAATGCCAGTGAGCAATGTCATCCATGGATTTTCGTTCGCAGGTGCAGCCCAAATCCAGAGAATACCGAAAAAAAGCAGAATCGCTGCGACGATGTAACCAATCAACTTTCCCGCTTGCATGATGGATAAAAGATGTTAGGATATATAAGGGTTATAGAATGCACCGGCTGCGGGACAAAATTAGAGTGGATACAAGTTCAAGGAGATTGTGCCAGAGAGCCCTGCAATTAAGAGCAGTATGGAATCTCTCTTCCTTTTTTTGGAGCCCTAACCACCCAAACCTCCTTTTGTCAGCAGAGAAGCCTGCTTCCGAATGATTTCTCAGGAAGTTCTCCCCCAGGAAGTGAAATGGGGAAGTAACAAATTCTCTCATTGTTTCCAGCCATTTCTTTCCTTAACTCCGCCTCCTTTAATAACTATGTTCAACCGAGATGGCACAGGAGCATTCATCTTCTTCAGTATCTCTCTGTTTTTTTTCGTTATCTCTGTGAGTTTCCAGATATTTCCTATCTGAACCGCTCTCAGTTTGCCCATTTCACTCAGTATCTCATTTCTGTTGCCAGTTGTAAAAATAGTTATTAATTCGGGCGGAGTTTAGGGAGGAAACATCAAAGCAGAAAAAACTTTCATGTGCTGGAAAGATTGAGATTGGTGGTTTTTTGAGGGCAGCAAAGGTCCACGGAAAAATTGACTGGAGTTAGGTGTGGAGGAAATTGTGGCCAGGTAGTTGTTTGGACAGGGCAAGGAAACTACCTGGAAGGCAAAGGCAGGAAAATGGGTTTTTACTCCTGCCCAGGTTTCAGCACGAGCTTGAGCACAAGCCCTTCCTTGCTTTTCTCAACCCCGAGTTTTTTTATCATTTTTTACACCTCCATACTTTCTTTTCAAAACATTCACAGTCACTAAAACCAGCACTCCGAGCATTGAGTAGTGCCAGGATGTTTCAGGCACAACCGTAGTGTTTGCACTATCACTGCTTCCCTGAAACTTTACACCATAGAGCGAGGTGTAGTTCAGGAATGCCCAGTTCGTGAGTGTGCCTTGGGTAACATTCACACTTACCTGCAAAGTCACATAGTGGCTCCCAGGAGCAACATTTGTAAAGTGCCAGCGCACCACATTTCCATCCAACACGCCACCGTCAGAAGCAGAAACAAAATCCACACCCTCTGGTAATGTGTCGTTAATCCAGACATCTCCTGCTGTGCCCGTGCCAGTGTTGTTATAGTAAATTGTGTATGTGAGAATCTCGCCATAACCTGCTGTCTCTCTGTCCACAATTTTTTCCACAACAATAATCGGGCGTTTGGAGAGCACAATAACCTCTCTTGAACTTGAGGGCATCTGCCTTCGCAACTGGTCCTTATAATCCAGATTGACATAATTCAATAGTTTTGTCTGGTCAGGCACAGTGTCATTCACTCTAACCGTGATTGTCAGTGCATTCTGGCTATCATGCACCACAGTGCCAAAATACCATCTGTAAGTTCTGCCGTCTGTGGAGGTGTATGGAATGCTTGAGGAGACAAAGGTGACACCATCTGGCAATGTGTCATTTATCCAGACCTCCTTTGCGTTTCCATCTCCAGTGTTGTTGTAGTAGATTGTGTAGGTTATCAATCCACCTGGCTGTGTCTCTGCAGTGTTTGCAATCTTTGCCACAACAATGTATGGTGCCTTTCTGTCATTGGGTGCGTTTCGTGTGGGAGAGGAAGAGATGTAGAAATCTGAACTCGTGTTTGTGTCAACTGGTCTCCCTGTATCTTCATGCTTGAATCTCGCCCAGCTCTCTCCACTATTCATACGAGGATAAATGGTCTCGTCAATTATTTCAGTTGCAGTTCTTCGCAATGTGATTATTGCACCAGTATCTGGCAATTGGTTTGACAGAGTTACAGATAAGTACTCACTTCCAGAGCCAAAGGGTCCTAGTACAGTCCCCGCTGGGAAAGTATAGATTCTCGTAGCGCCACGATAAATATACCAGCCACCTATGTTCACACTACTGTCCGTGGGGTTTGCAATTTCAATCCATTCCGGGTTGGGATAGGAAGAGATTTCGTTGATTACAACCAGGGCAAAAGCACCGATTACAGAGGTATTGGCAGAGGCACTGGAATTTTGAAGTTTATTGCCAGCAGCATCAGTATAGTTCAGGGAGACAGAATTTGTGATGGTGATGCCAGTAGGTGCGGTTGTGTTTATTCGCACAGTGATTGTAAGTGCATTCATACCCACGCTTACATTCTCCAACACCCATTTGTAAGTCCTGCCATCTGTTGAATTATATGGAATTGAGGAGGTTACGAAGGTAACATGGTCAGGCAATGTATCATTTATCCAGACATACTTGGAATTTGCAGAGCCCGTGTTGTTGTAGTAAACAGTGTAGTTGAGCCAGTCCCCTGGTGAGGCAGTTTCTCTGTCCACAATTTTTCCGACTACAATGTAAGGGGCATTGTATAATATTGCACAAGAATAGATACTTTCTGGCATTTTTCTGCCAAGTATGTCAGTGTAATTCACTGACACATTGTTATAAATTGTTGTAGTCGGAGGAATGCTCTCATTGACTCTTGCTGTAAAAGTAATGCTGTAAGAACCAGGAGCAAGATTTGTGAAATTCCAGTAGTAAGTTTTCCCTGCAATTCCCGATGGAGCAGGAGAAGCAGACACAAAC
>JAWACX010000085.1:0-7348 GCA_038896575.1 Thermoplasmata archaeon | reverse complement strand
ATTGCCTCCACCATTCCCTCCATTGCTGCCCTCAACTGTTGCTGTGATTGTGTAACTCCCAGAACCCTTGTAGGCATAGACCATCACATAGTATGTGCCTGAGGGATTGGTAACAGTTACCTGCTCATCACTTGAACTTGTGTAGCCCCTTGCATCATAGCTTGTGGTTGTTGGCTTTGCGTCCTTCTTTATGTAGAGGTCAAAATCAACACCAGAAGTGTTTGGCCCCTCAACTTTCACAACAAGCTTTGTCCCGCTGTTCACAACAATCTTGTAATAGTCCTTTTTACCAGCACCGCTCAAACTCCCGCTCAGTGTTGTGTTCAGAGCAAGGTCTGTGTCCACATCATCCGCACTTCCAATTCTCACACTCACCACAGAGAAGAGCATGCTGATTGCCAGCATTGCTATTACTGCACCCGCCACACCCGCTACCATTCTGCCTTTTCTTTTTCTCGGCTCCATTTTTAACACCTCTTTGTAGTTAATAGTAAAACATAGGAGGTATATAAAACTTTCTAAATTAACTATAGTAAGTAGTTAACACATTGCCAGTGATAAAAAATCCAGCAATCCCCATATACCTTTATTTCAGCAACTTTTCCAGTATCTCCTCCATCTGTGCGGAGGACACCTCTGTGAAAGAAACCAATGTTGTGGTGCCCTGTTTGTGTTCAGTCCTTGTGGATATCAAGCCCATATTTGCTAGATTTTTCAGATACTTCCAGAACTGGGTATGGCCTCGCCTTCTCTCCCCGTAAATTTCGCACAAACTCTCGTACTGCCGCTCTATTTCACCAGTCGTTACCTTTGCCTGATTTCTTGCGGTCTGTGCAATGGCAAGCAGTACAAGTTTCTCGTGCCTTTCCAGATTCTTTATAGTTTCTATGTCAACTCCTGTTTCTCTTGCCCTTGCAGTTCGCACATCCTCAATTCCGATTTCCTTTGCATCCTTCGCCTCTGCTGCAATCACGGCATTTTCCAGCAACTCTATTGCATGCCTTGCATCCCCAGTTTCACTTGCAATTTCAGCGATAAGTCTAAGGATTTCCTCGGAGTAACTTCCCTTTACAAGGCACTCCTCTGCTCTTGCATAAAGAATCTGATAGAGTTCATCTGCCGAATATCTTTCAAACCTCACTATGTTTGACCTCTTCAATGTGCTCAGCGAAGCCTGGTCTAAAAGGGGGAAAATGTTAATCTGGGAGATTAGGAGGAGCGATAGTTTTCCCTCCCTTGCGATTCCCTCGTTCATTCTTGTGAGATTGTAAACAAGGTCTGTCTTTTTTCTGAGCACCGCATCCACTTCATCCAGAACAACAAGGAAATGAAGTTTTCTCTCATTTACAACCCTGCCCAGAATTTCAAGGATGTCATGCGGGGAAAAGCCTCTGTCTGGAAAATCTGGCTGAAAACTGCGAATAAGGCCTATCATCACATTCAACTCACTCATCTTCTGTCTGCAGTTGAGATAGACATAGTCAAATGGAAGGCCGCGGGAAAGGGCAAGTGTCTTAAAATCCATGCAGAACCTTCTTGCTGTCACAGTTTTTCCTGTTCCCACTGGCCCCTGGAGAAATGCGTTCTGGGCCACATGACTTGTGAGTGTGTGGTGAAAAAGATGCATAAGTTCTTCCATTTGTTTTTCCCTGCACGGGAGCTTGGGAGGCACATAATCAAAGGAGAGTTTTGCTGGGTCCGTGCATATCTTAGCCATGGAAGCTATCTCAACCCAGGTTGCACTGAAATTCCGTCAGGGGTAATGTCCACGAGTTGCCTACCAGTGATGTGTTTAGTGCCCCTCATTTTTAGAACTTCCAGGTACTTCCTCCGCACATTTTCTACTTCTGGGTAAGAGAGTACAATTATCCCATCAACCATGTAGCCCTCCAGACTTCGCGGAATATCTGAGTAGGTAATTTCTGCAGTGAGAAGCGAAGTACAGTTGAAGGCCTTTAGGTAGGCAAGCAGTTCATGGAGGAGTTCTCTGGTTTCCCCAGACTTCTCCCAGGAATTTTTGATTGGTGTAATCGGATCGATAACAAGCCTATCTGGATTATACTTTTCAATCTTTGCCTTCATCGTGGAAAGAATGCCTCTAGGATTTTCCATCAAATTTTTTCCTAAATCAATGAAAACAACCTTTCCTTTTTCAATTAGCGTCTTATCAAAGAATTTGAAAGTTGAGAGAAATCTTTGGACGACCCACTGGGGCTCCGAAATTGCGGTAATGTAGACACAGGTCTCTCCTTTCTTTGCCCCATAGAAGAGGGATTGCACTGAGAGTGTTGTTTTGCCTGTGCCTGGCTCACCAGCAATTAGAATTGCAGAGGGTTTTGGCAGCCCTCCCATTATCATTTCATCCAATCCCGGAATTCCGGAACCCACCCTTGAGATTTCAGGCATCTCATACCACCTCAGCTTCAATCTTAAACTCGCAGTTTGGATTCCCCAAACTTTCGCACTTGTATTCTGCACAGTATACACTTCTTGAATTTAGATGTTTCTGATAAATTGCTGCAATTATGCCCCGCAGAATATGGCAGGTTTCCATGTTCGAGGGAGTTGCCTCAATCGAACCCTTTACAACAACAGTTCCATCGTCAAGAAATTTAATCTCCTTGATCCAACCCTCACGCTTCAGAATTTCTCCGACACTCCCAAAATAATTTTTTTCCTCGCTTGAGGCAGCAATTCTCTGTCCAATTCCAAGTCCTGTCCTGTAAAAAACGCCATGCGAAGCCACGGTTACCACAGAGTCCACAACCTTCTTCAACTCAAGAATATCTGCCTTTGTGAGACGGACCGCGTGCTGTTCTCCATTCAAAATATCACCTTCACTTGCGGGGTAGATTACGGGATGGAATTTATACTTTATGGTGAATTTAGGACCTCGGAAAGTTCATGGAAAGTTTAAATGGAAGGAAATCCATTATTACTACACCGTTTTCTGGCATAAAGTTCGCATCACCTTCAGACCCCAAGTATTGCCAAGCTGTTGCGTTTCATTTGCCTGTCTCATCTACCCAATCAAATCGCTCAGCCTTTTATGCCAGAACACGAAAACAACATAGCCGATTTTCAAATCTCCATACACCTTCACATTTACTATGCTTTTGTGCGATATAAATCGTGCAGGCTATCTAGGTCATTCGGGTCAGGCTTATAGAGGTCAACCCTACCATTGTGGTCTGCAGACACAGGTTTTATTGCCCTTATCTCCTCAACCAAATCCAAGGTGCTTCTCATTGATTGAACTCATGAGCAACTCCCGAGCAGAGTAGAGAGACACCCAGTCACTGAAAAATTTCACTCCAAAAAGTTTTTTATCAGGGAACTCATGGGGTTTCTTACATGAGAGAGATCAAGAAGATTGCACTCCTCGGAGAAGGGGCAGTGGGCAAGACTGCACTCATTCAAAGGTTCGTATATAATACCTTCAACGAGACATATATCCAGACCATAGGAGCGAGGGTCTCAAAAAAATCAGTTATGATTGGAGAGGATGAGGTCATCCTCATAATTTGGGACATTCTGGGCCAGCGATATCATGATGAACTCCACAAGGGGCATTACAGCGGTACAGAAGGGGCCCTCTTCGTTTTTGACCTTACAAGGCGCGAGACTTTTGAAAAGCTGGAATCCTGGATATCCTCACTGGAAAATGCGGTGGGAAAGATTCCAGCAATTTTGCTGGGCAATAAGGCTGATCTTCCGCAATGGCAGGTGAGTGAAAAAGATGTGGAGAAATTTGCCCTGGCATATGGAATGCCCTGGTTCCTCACAAGTGCGAAAACAGGTGTAAATGTGAATGAAGCCTTCGTGGAGATTGGGAAGATGCTGCTCAGGAGGTAAAAAAATGCCAGTTCAGTTGGTATCTGTACCTGCAGACGCAATAAAAGACCTTGCAGATGAAATAAACCTAGAGATAGATGTAGATGTGGCAAAGGAGATAATGTACAGGTTTGGCTACAGGTGTGGTAAGTCCGTGCTTGAGGGAATTGACCTCGTGACCACATTTGAGGAGGTGCCAAAGACTGTGGCTGAGTTGATGGAGCAGACAGGTATCTGCAAGGTAAGGGTGAAGAAAATTTCGGGCAGTGTGCTTGAGCTCCAGTTTCTTGAGTTGCATGCAGAGATTAACTTCACCCTCGGAGCAATTGCAGGCATAATCTCGGAAATCCAAAAAATTCCGTTTGAGTGTGTTGAGGAGAATGGAAAATACTTTGCGAAGGAAATTTCCCGTGATGGAAAGTGTCTTCCACATGCAAGATGCTCCTCACCTTCCATCTCTCCAGACAAAATCGGGATAAGCGAGCCAGGTATCTTCTACCTATACGAGGGAAATGATGTTGCAAGGCTTTACAGAGGTCTGAAAAAATTTATTGCTGCTGGCTACCCAACCCTCTGCGTTACCCGTGAATTCCCGGAGCATATAAAGAAGAATTTTGGAATTGAGACCAGGTTTCTCTGGCTCACAGGTGCTGATAAAAAGGAGTATGACTATGCAGTCCAGCCTACAAACCTTGCGGGAATTTACAGCGACATCAAGGATTTCATTATCAATAATAAGAACGCAGTTGTGTTTATCTCAGGGATTGAATACATAATTTCCAACACTTCCTACTCCCAGGCCCTCAGATTCCTTCAGAGCTTGCGGGACAGAATTGCACTCTCCCAGGCAATCGGTGTTCTTTACCTTGAGCCAGGAACCTTAGAGCCCAGGGATGTGAAGGCTTTTGAGAGAGAACTGGTTCTCACAAAATGGTTTGACCTTCTGTAGGGTATCAGCATGGTCCTTTCAAATGTTGAAATTGCACAGAACGCAAAATTACTCCCGATTGCCGAGATTGCAAGGATAGCTGGAATTGATGAGGAGTTTCTTGAGCCCTATGGAAAATACATTGGTAAGGTGAACCTGGGAATTTTTGAGAAATTGGAGAGAAAGGGAAATGGAAAACTGATACTAGTGACTACAATCAACCCCACACCCGCTGGTGAAGGAAAAACTACCACAACAATTGGGCTTGCCCAGGCCCTTGCAAAACTTGGGTACAAGGCAATGCTTGGCATCAGAGAGCCCTCACTTGGCCCTGTTTTCGGTGTCAAGGGTGGTGCTGCTGGTGCTGGCTATGCCCAGGTTCTCCCGATGGAAGACATAAATCTCCATTTCACAGGGGACATTCATGCAGTGGGTGCAGCCAACAATCTCCTCTGCGCTCTCGTTGACAACTCCCTTCATTACGGAAATCCTCACCAGATAGACCAGAGAAAGATTGTGATTCACAGGGTGCTGGACATGAACGACAGGGCACTGAGGCATGTGGTCATAGGGCTCGGAGGAAAAATGGGTGGAATTCCACGCGAGGATTGTTTTGACATTACTGCAGCAAGTGAGGTAATGGCAGTTCTCTGCCTCTCAAGAAATCTTGCTGACCTTAAAGAGAGGCTTGGCAGGATTATTGTGGGGTATACGATTGAGGATAAGCCAGTTTTTGCCGCAGATTTGAAAGCTGTTGGTGCATTGGCCCTTGTTTTGAAGGATGCAATAAAACCAAACCTGGTGCAAACAATAGAGCATGTTCCTGCTTTTGTCCATGGTGGCCCGTTTGCAAACATTGCTACTGGCTCAAGCAGCATAATTTCCACGATGCTAGGCCTTAAACTTGCAGATTACTTTGTCACGGAGGCAGGCTTCGGCTCTGACCTTGGTGCAGAGAAATTCTTCAACATTGTCTGCAGGACTGGCGGTTTCGTGCCTGATGCTGCTGTGATTGTTGTCACCGCAAGGGCATTGAAATGGCACGGAGGCGTGGGAAAAAGAGAGCTTGGAGTTGAGAACATTGAAGCAATTAAAAAGGGTTTTGCAAATCTCTCAAAGCATCTTGAAAACATACAGATGTTCGGGGTGCCTGCAGTGGTTGCGATAAACAGATTCCCTGGTGATAGCCAGAAAGAGCTGGAAGCCATTCTAAACCTCTGCGAGGGTGCCGGAATTCCGGCTGCAATTTCTAATGTGGCAGAGCTGGGAGGGGAGGGTGGTTTGGCACTTGCGGAAAAGGTTGTTGAGGTGGCGAACAAAGGCTCCAGATTTAGATTCCTTTATTCTCTGGACCTGCCGATAAAGGAGAAAATTGAAGCTATTGCCACCAGGATTTACGGTGCGAAGAGTGTGGCTTACACAGTGGAAGCTGAAGAGGCAATTTCAAAGGCAGAGGAGAATGGATTTGGAAAACTTGCAGTTTGTATGGCCAAAACCCAGTATTCGCTGAGCGATGACCCAGCCCTCATTGGGAGACCTAGGAATTTCAAGATTACGGTAAGGGACCTGAGGATATCTGCAGGTGGCGGTTTTGTTGTCCCATTGACAGGCGAAATTTCTTTGATGCCAGGGTTACCCAAAAAACCAGCAGCATATGAGATGGACATTGATGAGGCCGGGAGAATAAAGGGCTTGTTCTGATGTGCCTGGTGTTGGTAGTAAGCCCCATTCTGTTCTGATGGCATCCGACTATGCGCCCCACTTTGCGGTCCTCAGCAACTCATCCCGCATCTTCGGGCTTGCTCCGGCCGGGGAGGTAGTTTCACCAAATCCAGTCCTTATTCTCACCCGCAGGGGTTCACAGATGCACCGCAGTGTGCAGTGCGGGACTGGCTGTGTCTTTTCTGCACCTTTACCATGCCTCTCGGCATAGAGGCTTGCGCCTCTCGGCCTTGCTGAAGGAGTGGGGACTTTCCTCAGCAGAAGCCTTTTCTTTGAGCTGGCAAAGAAAAGCCTTCAGGGAAAAGAAACCAGCTTGGCTCTTCCCCGTCAGGCCTTTTCTTTGAGCTGGCAAAGAAGGCTTCCACCGTCAGCCATCCGCCAACTCCAGGCACAAATATAAATCAGCAGAGGGAGATATATAGATTGCGTTCCATACAGTATCTCCGAACAAGTTGGAAAAGCCAGATACTCACTACTACCCAAAAAACCATTAGAAAGGGAATTGATGTGGACATACTACAAGGAAACCTACTGATTTTTTCCCGGCCTACACCCCTATGGCTCCTGTGGCATAGAAGTGGCCATCAACCCCAAGGTAGTTTCACCACGAAGAGCCGTTTTCTTCAGTTAGGGCAAACATTAACATTGTCTCCAGTACCGAAACCGTCACTTTTGGTGCATCGGTGGAATTTTGAAAGACCCGTTTGAAAATTTATAAGAAGGATGTATCAGGAGCTTTGCATACTGGCATCAATTTTTGAATTTTAGCCAGCATCTTTCGGAGATACTAATTGAAATTTTTCATGGATAATCAGAAACTGGTAGATGTAGAAACAAATAAATTTGAGTTTTTTTGGTATGGTA
>JAWACX010000084.1:0-7370 GCA_038896575.1 Thermoplasmata archaeon | reverse complement strand
TGAGGAGACCAATGAAATAAAGACGCTCGTGAACATCCTTGTGGCAAAAGCTAAAGGGGGGCTGGAGGTGAAGGTGTTCCTTGATACAGACCCATCTAACCAGATGATAACCAGCAACAACACACTCACGGCTCAGTATCTCAGGAACAATGGAGTCCAGGTGAAATTTGATTCGCCAGGCACCACAACTCACACAAAACTGATAATAATTGATTCAAGGATTGTGATTGTTGGTTCCACAAACTGGAGCTACTCTGCACTCAACAAGAACCACGAGGCAAATGTGGCGATTATAGACGAGAAACTGGCTGAAAAGTACGAGGAGTATTTTGGAACATTATGGGAGAACGGACTGAATGAACCCATTGGGTGTTAGTAGGAAGAGAGCAGTGGTTGGTGGAATAATTGCACTGGTAGTGGTTATTGCGGCCGCAGGGATTGTATTGCTCTATTTTCATCCGCAATCTGTCTCTACTTCACCACCTACTCCAGCAACCAAAAAGACATGGTGCAAAACCTTTGGAGGCTGTTATACGGAAAAAGCATACGATGTGGAAGAAACTGAGGATGGGGGTTTCATTGTTGTAGGATATACGGATACATTTGGTAGAGGTTATAGTGATGTCTGGCTAGTAAAGATAGATGCGAATGGAAACATTGTATGGAACAGGACATTTGGTGGGGGTGGTTGCGATGGTGCCTACGATGTTGTGGAAACAGACGATGGTTGCTTTGTCCTTTTTGGTTATACCGGTTCATTTGGTGGAGGAAGAAATTTCTGGATGATAAAAATAAATGAGAGCGGAGAAATTGTCAGGGAGAAAAAATTTGGTGGGCCTGGTGATGATTACGGCTATGGTATAACTAGAACCAGCGATGGAGGCTTCATTCTTACTGGCTCCACGGCATCTGCGGATGTTGGAATACCAGATGCCTGGATTATAAAGACAGATGCTGATGGAAATATGGTGTGGAACAGAACATTTGGTGGAAGTGAAATAGATGTGGCTCATGATGCAGTAGAAACACAGGATGGAGGCATTGTTGTGACAGGTTATACAGAGTCTTATGGGAATGGCGGTTCCGATGCCTTCATTATCAAAATAAAACCAGATGGTGAGATGGTCTGGGAGAGATTCCTTGGTGGAGTTTCTGAAGACATTGGAAAGGCAGTAAGGACTCTTAACACAGGGGGTTTTATTATTGCTGGCTACTCTTCCAGCTCTGGTGAAGGGGGCTATGATTTCTGGCTGATAAAGACGGATGCAGAGGGTATTGTGGAGGAGTTATAGTGCTCTGATCCAAACACAGAGTTCCATGTCCTGGAGCTTCCATCTCTCCATTTTTCCATCCTTCAGGCCCTTCTCAAGTTTCTCTGAAAGAGTTTCATGCATGATGTAATCCCTGAAGATCTCTATTGCCTTCTCAAGTTCAGGCGAGGCCTCATATCCGGTCTCAATTTTCCGGGTGTATTCAAGATTCAGGGCTTTTCGCAATGTTTGAATTCTCCGCACCACTTCCCTTGCCAGCCCCTCATACCTTAAATTCTCATCAATGCTGATGTTAAGCACTAACTTGAGATTTTCAAACTCGCCTGTAATGTAAACCTCTCCTTCAGGCACTTTTTCTGCAATGCTTGCGTGCTTCACATTCAACTCCTCTGCAAGATACTGGATGTAGGGTTCCAGCGCCTTTCTCTCATCTGCCTCTGCAACAACAAAGAGTTCAGCCAGGGGCTGGCGAAGCTTTATGCCCCTGCTCTGCCTCAAATTTCTTCCAATCTCAGCCAATCCCATCACCCGCTGCATTTGCTTCTCAATCTCGGGCCTTATCTTGGTTTCATCCACCACAGGGAATTCACACATGTGCACGCTTTCAGGTGCATCCTTGCTCACACTTCTTACAAGATTCTGGTAAATTTCTTCAGCGGTGAAAGGTGCAAATGGTGCAAGCAACTTTGCAAGTGTTGTCAGCACTGTATAGAGTGTCTCATACCCCTCAAACTTTGAAGGAGAATCCTCCCAGAACCTTCTTCTTGAGAGCCGGAGATACCAGTTGCTGAGCTCTCCAACAAAGGCTTCTATCGCCCTGGCTCCGATGTGAACGCTGTATGTGTCAAATCCTTCACGGACGGCTTTGATTGTGCTCTGCAACCTGGAGATTAGCCAGACATCAAGCAAATCCCCGGATTCCTTCCCGGTGGGCACAAATCCATCTATGTTCGCATTGGACACAAAGAAGGAATATACATTCATCAGCGTGTTGAACATTTTTCCAGCAGTTGCATTAACCATTGCCTCAGAAAATCTGCTTGTATTCCAGAGAGGTGTGAGATAGAAATAGAACCTTATCACATCAGCACCCATTTTCTCAAATGCTGACATTGGCTCCACAGCGTTCCCCTTACTTTTTGACATCTTCTGTCCCTTCTCATCCAGAATCAGACCAAGGCAAACCACATTCTTATAGGCAGGCATGTTAAAGAGCAAAGTGCTCACCGCGTGGAGGGTGTAGAACCAACCCCTTGTTTGATCCAGTGCCTCGCTTATAAACTCAACCGGCCTCCTTGCCTCAAAAACTTCTTTGTTCTCAAATGGATAATGCAACTGGGCAAAGGGTGCACTTCCTGAATCATACCACCCATCAATCACATATTCCTCACGCTTCATCAACTCACCACATTTCTCACATCTAATCTTAACCAGGTCAACAAAGGGTCTGTGGAGTTCAAAATTTTGGGGCAGGGGTTCCACAGCCAGACACTCAAGTTCTTTCTTTGAGCCAATGCAGATTTCATGCCCGCACTTGCAGCGCCAGATTGGTAAAGGTGTTCCCCAGAAACGGTTCCTGCTCAATGCCCAGTCCTTCACTTCCTCCAGGAAATTTCCAAATCTTCCATGCTTTAAATGCTCTGGCACCCAGTTTATCTGCTCATTGTTTGCAAGCAGCTGTTCCCTCACCCTTGAAGTCCTTATGAACCAGGTGTTAATGGCATAGTAGAGAAGCGGGGAATCGCAACGCCAGCAGAATGGATATGTGTGCTCCACAGTTCCAGCCCTGTAAAGAATACCCCTCTCCTTTAACTCCTGAATTATATATCTATCCGCATCTTTTACAAACATTCCAGCATAGTTCTCCACGGTCTCAATGAATCTTCCAGCCTCATCCACAAGGTTAAGCAGGGGCACATTTTCCTTCTTGCAGAGTTCATAGTCATCAAGCCCGTAAGCAGGAGCGATGTGGACAATGCCAGTTCCTTCCTCAGTTCCCACGAAATCTCCAGCAGCCACATAGTGCACATTTCCAAGCCCTTTTCCGTAGGGGAACAGAGGTTCATAATGTTTTCCGAGTAACTCTTTGCCTTTTACCCTTTTAACAACTTCAAAATCCCCAAGCACTGATTTAGCCAGGGCTTCAGCGATGTAGTAACGCTCCCCATCTTTTTCAGCCAGCACATAATCCACATCAGGATGCACGGCAAGGAGGAGGTTGGAGAGCAGGGTCCATGGTGTTGTGGTCCAGACAAGGAAGAAGGCCTCCTCATCTACAACCCTGAATTTCACATAAATTGATGGGTCTTTTGCAGTCTCATATCCCTGAGCAACCTCATGACTTGAGAGCGGGGTCCCACATCTCGGGCAGTAGGGTACAATGTAGTAGGATTTTTCCAGCAAGCCACGCTTCCAGAGCTCTTTAAGAGACCACCAGACGCTCTCAATATATTCATCATCCATTGTGATGTAGGGGTGCTCATAGTCAAGCCAGAATGCCATGCGTTTGCTCATCGCCTCCCACAGGGACTTGTATTTGAACACAGATTCCTTGCACCTTGCGTTGAACTTCTCAATTCCGTAATCCAGAATCTTTTTCTTGCCAGAAATGTTCAACTCCTTTTCCACTTCAATCTCAACAGGCAGCCCATGACAGTCCCAGCCTGCCTTGTAGGGAAAAATCTCGTGGCCATTCATTACTTTGTAGCGAAGAAATGCATCCTTTGAGGCTCTTGTGAGCACATGGCCTATATGGGGCTGGCCATTCGCTGTTGGAGGGCCCTCACAAAAAACAAAAATCTTGCCCCCTTTCGTTTTTTCCCTTACCTTTCGCTCTATGTTTTCCTTTTCCCAGAATGAAAGGATTTCCTTTTCTAGTTCTGCCTGTTTCCTTTGCCTAACTTCCTTGAAGATTTGCTGTGTCATGGTTCCACATCCAAAGGGAAACACAGAGGGAATATAACATTTATTGAGTGCTCCTGTGCGGAATAAAATGCACAGCCTGATTTAGTGGTATCAAGCGTGTTCACGCCTGAAACTGCAAATCCATACGCAACGCCCTCGCTCAGGCTCCTTGCCTTGCATTTCACTGTAAGTTCTTCATCCACTCCCAAATCCTTCTTTGGCAAAACCACAGTTGCATTCTCAACGCTCACGGCCTCGTTTGAGCGTGGCCCTTCGCCAGCACTGTTTACCGTCCTCACCTGGTAGTTTGTCTGTCAGTTTGTGAGCCCAGTGAATGGATTTTTGATTAGAGAAATGGGGACAAAAACTTGAAGGATGCACAACAAATAAATAGAGAGGGCCTATCTCTTTCCTGATGTTTGCACCGCAGGGCAGAAGAATTCTTATACCACTCTTTCTCCTCCTTCTCCTCAGCCTTGGCCTCAGTGTTCTCTGGAAACAACTCATCATTCTTTCCCTATTCCTCATTGCCCTCCTTCTCTTCTTCGCCTGGTTTTTCAGAGACCCTGAACGGAATATCGGGAAGGGAATTGTAGCACCAGCGGATGGAATGGTTCTGGATGCAGGGGAGAGTGAGGGAGGGAAGTTCGTGAGCATATTCATGAACATCCATGATGTCCATGTGAACAGGGCACCAGAGGATGGAAAAATTCTGAAGGTTACACATTTTCCAGGAAAGCACAGGGTTGCCTCTGGAAAAGAGGTGCGGGAGAATGAGCATACTGTGATAGAGATTGCCTCCTCCCATGGACGCTTGCGAGTTGTTCAGATTGCTGGTATTTTTGCAAGGAGAATCAGAACCTATGTTAAGCCGGGCGATTTTGTAAGGAAAGGTGCGAGAATCGGAATGATATTCCTTGGCTCCAGAGTGGAGACCTATCTTCCCGGGACTGCAATTCTCTGTGTGAAAAAGGGAGATAGGGTGAGGGCTGGAGAAAGCACGATAGGGGTGTGGAAGGAGGATGTGGATAAGGAAAATCTCAGCCGCTGACCTTGCAACGCTTGGAAACGGAATGTCTGGCTTCTTTGGTATCCTCTACACCCTTGACAGGAACTTTCTGGCTGCCTCTCTCTTCATTCTCTGCGGTGGAATGCTCGATGGCCTTGATGGGTATCTGGCAAGGAAATTTCCACCCAAACATGGCGCTGGAAGATTCCTGGATTCTATCTCGGACACAATTTCATTCTGCTTTGCTCCTGCATTCCTGCTCTACCAGCAATTTTACTCACTGGAGCGAGGCAGTGCTTTTGTGGATTTCCAGAACTTCCTCGCAGTTCTTGCTCCCTGTCTTATAGCCTTTCTGGGCTTAATGCGGCTTGTGAAATTCAGTCTGAGTGGTTATAAGGCACCAGTATTTTACGGGCTCCCGACACCTGCAACAGCGATGCTTGCAGTTTCTCTCTCGCTCCTCTTTGGCCCTGTCGGTGTGTTCAGGGAAAATTACCTTGCTGTGCTCCTCCCGATGTGCGGTTTTGCCTTTCTGATGATAACTGACATTGAGTATCCGAAGGCAAGGAAAGGGTTCTATCTCTGGCTCAGCGGAATTGCCGGCATCTGCATTTTCTTCACACTCATTGGAATTAAATTTCAAATTTACTGGTTTGCCCTGGGAAATGCTTTGCTCTCCTTTTTTATGCTCCTCCTCTACACAATTTCGCCATTGATTTTGATAAGGAGGAAGAAAAATGGACAGGGCTAAGAAGTATTTCAACTGCAGTGCAAGGGAGAGGGCATGTTTTGAGGCAGGGATTAAACTGGCAACAGTCTATCATCAGTTTGTGGGCACACCGGTGAGCATGGAAAATGTGGATTCGCTGGAGAAGGCGATAGAGAATGGAGTAAGAATCCAGCCATTTGTGAAGGAAGTCAAGGTGCACATCCGGAAAGAGAAGTTGCGGGCAAAAAGGGACGAGTATGATTATCTGACACTTACTGGAAGCATGCTTGAGGTTGTTGTTGTGATAAAATACGAAAATGTAGAAGTGGTTGCAGAGATGAAATATATAGAGGAGATGGATTATCCACTCATGATGATTAGAGAAGTCAAGGAAATTACTTAGGGTAGAGAAATGTGTGATACTGGTATTCTCCATCAACAAGCAATCGCTTCGTCTCAACAATGAAATCCTTACCGGAGTTCAGGGTGAGGGATGGATGATTCGTGTCCTGGATATAGATATCACTCTTTGTAGGCTCTTGGGATAAGATAGTCCATTTCCAGAGATGAATTTTTGCTGCAAATTTAAAAGAGACAGCACTGTTCTCTCTGCGGAGCACAACCTGGTCCTTTGTAAACTCAAGTGTGAATGGCTTTCCATTTATCATGCTGGGCAGATGGGTCCCATAGAGGGCTTTGGTATCGTAGGTGAAGGTGAGATTTGCATCCGCCTGAATTGAGAGCATGTCATTAACTCCATTGCCAATAACATTTACCACATTGTTCATTTCGCTGTAGGTATAATTTGTCTCTCGCTGATTCATGAAAAAACCAACTGCAACAGCAATAAGAATGAGCACAGTTGCGGTGACAACCACCTTTGAGGAAACAAACTCCCACATTCCTACACCTGTAACACCTTTACCTGGACATAGAAGTCAGGAGATGATCCATCACCATCTATGTCTCCGTCATAGGATAATTTTTTCAGGCTCAGCGCATACTTTGCACCTCCAAGCTCCAGTGTCCTGCCAGTGTCGGAGCACATTGGTATGTTCTTGGCACCGTCAGCTACAGCATAGCTCCTTATTGTTGAGAAAATCTTGTATTCAATACGGTACTTGTGGTAATCCCCGGTAAGAGCTCCACCTATGTGGATATATTCTGTCTCACCAGGAAATTCTATATCCACACGGATGTCAGTGTTTTCTCCAGCCTTAGAGACCACAACAATCTGCATTATCAGTTCGTTTATTCTTGCATCAAGCTGGTTCTCCTTCTGGATTCTGGTGAAGTACATGAAGCCGCCTATGATTATCGGGATTGTTATCCCCAGAATTATCATAATTATCAGGAGCCGCAGAGGGAGGTCCAGCACTCCTTTCTTATTATACAGCCTGCCCATTTTTTCACCTCACAACCACAATGGTCTCGTGTAATTCCTGGGGTGTGGTGCCGCCTGTATATTTTGCAGTCA
>JAWACX010000083.1:0-7467 GCA_038896575.1 Thermoplasmata archaeon | reverse complement strand
GATGTCAAGCACTGCACCGGGTCTGGACGGGTCATCCAGAAAATCTGTTTCCAGCATGAAATCAGGGTTTTCAAAAATCTCTGGTTTCAGAACTTCCCGGCTTGCAAGAACAGAGAGCGTAATCCCCCCAGCATGCCCGGTTGCTTCCACCCGGGCAAGATGCTTCACACCCTTTGATTTCTCAATCCCAGTCCGCTCTGCCATTCTCCAAATCTCTCCATAAAGTTGGTCTGAAGCCCTCTCCGTGTGGAGCACAACAGCACAATCCAGCTCTTTAGCTCTTGCAAAGGTGTATTCAATTATCTCATTGGAAATCTGGAGAATTTCCTGCGACACTGGGAAATGTGGCCTCCCAATTTCTCCAAACCCAACAGCTTTTCCCTCTTTTATAAATCTCGCCGCATCCTCAACACCCTGAATCATGACCTCCCTTGCCCTTTCCAAGCCCAGCTTTTCAGCAAGTCCAAGCAACTCTACAGGATACGGGCCAATCACCCCAAATACCTTCACCTCAGTATTTGCGTTCACAAGTTCACAAAGTCTGATTGTCTCCTCATACTGGGCCCTAAAACTGTTGTTCTTTGCAGCTTCCATGCCAGGATATGGCATGTTCACAAGAATGCAGTGCGTTCCTCCTGCTTTCTCAAACCTTTTTACCGACTCCACATTGCTACCAGCAATGGAGAGATGAATGTGATCATCCAGAACTGGAATTTTCATTTTTATCTCAGCAAATCTACAGCCCGAAGTTCCTCCATTATTTTTTCAACGGCACGCTCCACATCCTCCGGAACCCTTGCACCCGTACACACAAGCTTGCCAGAGCCAAAAAGCAAAACCACAACCTTTGGATTTTCAAGGCGATAAACAAGTCCCGGGAACTGCTCGGGCTCATACTCCACCTTTTCGAGGCCAAGGCTTATTGCAATTGCATTCAGGTTTATCTCCTGCTCCAGGTCTGAGGAGGCAACAATATTTTGAATTTCAATTTCTGGCTTTTTGTTTATTTTTACACCAGCCTTCTCAATCTGCTCTGCCACAGTAAAAATGGCTTTTCGCACATCCTCAATGCTTTTTGCACCTGTACACACAACCTTCCCACTCCTGAAAAGAAGTGTAGCTGTTTTTGGTTCCGAGAGCCGATAGATCAGGCCTGGAAATTGTTCTGGCTCATACTCAGCACCTTCTAGGGAGTTCGCAATTCTCTGGAGGTCTAAATCGCCATCCAGAGATGTGCTCGCAACCACATTTTCTATTTTTATTTTTACCATTTTCCTGCCCCCTGATTTAAATACTATTTAAACCCATGCACACATTATATTTATATTTTGCTGTAAATCTGCCGTGTTTGTACTATCCACCTTCCTCGTGCACATCAAGATGCCAGGCATGGATGTTCACGATGCTTGGTGAGAGAAAGAAAAAAAGATGGGCCTCATAGCGCCTGTAGGTGATAATAATGGCCCTGGAGGCCCAAGGTAGGGAGAGGTGGTATAAAAAAACGAAAGAAATTGGTTTAAACTCATAGATTTTTTAAACCTGTGGATGAGTTACTCTCTTCTGCAGGCGTTCACGAGGTCAATTGACAGTACACTTCTCTCACTGTGAGAGAAAACTTAATTATTGTGTTTCTCTTTCATTTTTTTCGTTAGCTCTCTTATCACAACCTACCGAAAGAGGCCAGAATAAGGAGGTGCAACTGCCATGGAGGATGATAGAGATGACTGTAGGCAAGCACATCATTGCGGACCTCTACGGTGTAAGTCCAGAGCTCATTGCACGGGAAGAAAGTGTAGTGCGGCTTATGGAGGAGGTGATGGAAGAAACAGGATTGCACAGGGTGAGCAGTATTTCGAAGCAGTTCAATCCCCATGGTGTCACTGCCATAGTGCTGGTTTCAGAAAGCCATGTTGCAATACACACATGGCCGGAGTATGAACTGGTGAATCTGGATATTTTCACATGCAGCAACGGCGAAAAGACAGAAAAGGCGTTTAAAGCATTTCTTGAAAAATTTAAGCCAAAATATTATCGTCACATGGTGATTGATAGAGGCGGCTTTAATGAATAGAATTAAAGCTCAAATTATTCAGGAGGTTGCGGAGGATGAAAAGAGTGTCTATCGGGTGATAGAGAGGCAGGATTCCTCCCTCTCCGAATTTCTGGAAGTTATTGATGAACTCATTAAGGAAGGAATTCTTGAGTTGTCTGATGGAAAACTTAGAATCAGCGAAAGTAAAAGATACATTGGAAAAAATTTTAAGCATGTGGAAGGAAAGTGTAAATACTGTGATGGTACGGGTTACACGCTGGATGGTTTTTATACCGAAGTTCTTTCTGAATTTAAGAAAATCACAAAGTCCAGACCACCGGCGAGTGAAAAGTTTGATCAAGGATTTATGGATGAGGAGAGTGTGCTTAGACGGTTGGTCTTTGTGCACGAAAGAGGCGATATATATGGGAGAATTTTTATTGTGGGTGATGACGACCTGCTGAGCCTTGCTGCAGGACTCACTGGACTCCCGAAGGAAATTGTGGTAGTGGAAATAGATGAGAGAATTGTGAATTTTATAAATACCATCTCCAATAAATATCACTTAAATGTTACTGCATATCTTTATGATGTGCAAAAATCTCTTCCAGAGCAATTCAAAAAGAAGTTTGATATCTTCATCACAGACCCTGTAGAGACAATAGAGGGTATCAGACTTTTTCTCTCTCGGGGTGTGTCTGCTCTCTCTGGCTTAGGTTGTTCTGGCTATTTTGGTCTCACCACACTTGAGGCTTCGCGAAGAAAGTGGTATGAAATAGAAAGGATGATTCAGGAGATGGGCTTTGTGCTCACAGATGTGAGGAGAAAATTCAATGTTTATCCATTGGATGAGAAAAATCATTCTTCTTTTGAAGAAAAAACGCCGCTATACAGAAGACTCGGAATAAAGGCTCAACATACATGGTACGCCTCAGCACTCCTGAGAATAGAGTCAGTTAGGGAGCCCATGCCACTGATAGATGGAGATTTGAGAATAAATGAGCGCATTTACAAGGATGATGAAACTCTTGCAACCCCAGATATAATCTAAGTGTTATTACCGCAGCGATGATGTCCAGATTTATAGCAGTGGCCTTAGCACAAGCACTTGCATAGTAGGAGTTTAGAGTCAGAAAAAGTCCTTATCTTGCCTTTATCACCTTTTTCACATTCGGCCTGTCCTTGTAGAACATTCTGCAGCCACATTTTTCGCACTGAAGTGTGATTGAATCTGGCTTGAGTGGTTCCTTACACCTCGCACACCTATACATTTTCTTTCTCCTCCTTTTTTTCTTCCACTTCCACCTTCACCTTCTTTACCTTTTTCACTTTCTTCTCAGCCTTCTTTTCTGGCTCCTTCTTTGCCTCTTCCTCCTCAATCTTCTTCGTTATGGCTCTTGGAGGTGTAGGATAGTAGGCACTGCTTGCAATCTTTACCCCGCATTTCCTGCATTCAAAAACTCCTGTGCTAACCCTTTTGAGCACACCAGTGTTACACTCTGGACAGGGATGTTTCGCCTTCATCGCGGTTTCTACCTCATATAACCTTCTTCTTATCCTTATTCCGTATCTTGCTCCATACTTGCCAGCAATTCCAACCTTCTTTGTTCGCCTTGACATGGGAAACACCATCCTTTTTAGGCAGCCCTGAGCAGTTCCCTTAACTTTTGAGAAGAGACCTGACACATACTTATAACTTTCTTAATCTCCTCTTGACTGAATGCACCCGAAAGTCCCTTCTGCACAGCCCTTATGTTTCCATTCTCATCCAGTGCCATCGTAATCCTTGCATCCGCAATCTTTTCCTCATCCAGCCCAGGGTCAATCATGAGGGCATTTTTTATTTTCACCACTGTACATTCAATTGGCAATCCTTTTATGGGCAGTGGAAAGTCCTCACCAAGTCCATGGGCAGAGGCAGGAATCCTTGTGCAGGTGAGGGCTGCAAGCGAAGCTAGATAGGCCGTATCAAACAGATTCCCATCGTAATCAAGCACATGGATATCAACAAATATGATCCACACTTTCTCACCAGGAGTAACACAGAGCTTTTCCAGGTCTATGACCTGTCCCTCCCTAAGACCCCTGTCCACAACCCTTGCCAGTTCAATTCCTTCCTCGTTTGGAGGTCCTGGCTCAAATGTTGGAGATGCTAGGGGAATAAGCTCTGCATTTGTTGTGAGCACGCCCACATTTGGTGTATCTGGAAACGGCTCTCCAAGTTCAACCTTAACACCCACAAGCACAGATGTGTTTCCAATTGAAACCTGGGCTGAGCCCTCTGCAGAGGCAATTACATTCTTCTTTATCTCAATCTCCCTGTACTCATCATGTTTCCTCCCATCTATCCTTGTGCCCTTCGCAGCAAGTTGCTGGAGATACTCTCTCATTATTTCTGAAACAATCTCTTCCTCCATCCAGATCACCCCTGCGCTTCCAATGGCTTCACATTTTCTCTATCCGCATGCTCCTCATACCCATATTTTCTTTTTAGTGCCTCCTTCTGAAGTTCATAAATCTTCATGCAGGCATCTATTGCCATGTTCAGAGCAGTCTCAAACTCTACGGGAGTCATATTCCCATCCATCTGGAGCAAAACAATCTCCTTGGTTCTCGGGATGATTGCAACCGGGAGGTCTGCCTCGCCGTAGTTATCCTCCTCCTTTTTGAGGTCCAGGGCTATGTGGCCATCAATCTTCCCTGCAGCGCATGCTGGAACCAGATCTGCCATGGGAATGCCTGCATCCGCTAGAGCCACTGAGGCCGCGGTTATCCCTGCACATCTCGTGCCTGCATTTGCCTGGAGCACCTCTATAAAAATGTCTATAGAGGCCCTGGGAAACATTTCCAGAAAGAGCACATTCTCAAAAACCTCGCCTGTGATTTTTGAGATTTCCACAGACCTTCTATCAGGTCCTGGTCTCTTCCTCTCGGTTACAGAGAATGGAGCCATGTTATAGCGGCATTGCACAATTGCCTTTGCAGGGTTCTGGATGTGCTTGGGCTTTGCTTCCCTGGGCCCGTAAACTGCTGCAAGCACTTTATTTTCACCCCATTCTACATAGGCAGAACCATCAGCCCTTTTTAGCACACCAGCTTCAATTCTTATTGGCCTGAGTTCATCCAGCTTTCTCCCATCTATCCTTCTTCCATTTTCATCAACTAACCTTGGCTTGTTTTCCATGCCTATTCCACTCATAACTTATCCACCTCTTACCTTACCAGATTTTTTGTCTTTTCTTCAAGAAAATTCTTTATTGCATCTGTCAGCCCAATAAGATGAGACTCCTCCTCAATCTTTCTTATTGCAAGAATTGCAACTGCAATCTGTTCAACATTTCCCTCAATCCAGATTCTTCCATTCTGTCCCACAAAAATCCTGCACTTTGTGTAATTTTTCAGCAGATTTATCATAGAGCCTCCCTTTCCAATAACCCTTGGAACTTTGGTTGGAGTAATCTCAATAATCTCCCCTCCAAGCAATTTTTTGCATCCTGGCTTCCCCATTGTTACCATCACTCTCTTTGTCTCATCCACGGCCTCAATCTCACAGAGAACCATATCTCCAACATTCAGATACTTCTGGGTTTCTCCCATTTCAACTCTCCAGGGTGTGCCAGTAATGTGGAGAGGTGCAGGATATGGCGAATTTATATCCACAAGCCAGTTTGTTGGCGCCACATCAATAATCTTCCCGATAACCACATCTCCAACTCTGGGCATGTATTTTCCACTCAAGGGAATCACATTCACATAATTTCCATGGACATTCAGAATCCCAACTGTAGCTGCAAAAATCTGGCCATCCCTTGCATATGTGCCAACACCTGGTTTCATATGGCCCTTCATCAGTAACTCTCCAGGTACCACAATCTTTCTTGTGGCAACATTCTGCATCTGCCTTTTTTCTTCCATCATGCTCATCACTTCTTTATTACTGTTGCGATTTGAGAATTCGGGTCTCAGCAGCACCTTTCGTTTTCTGATTCAATTTCTCAAAAAAGTCAGTTTGCATACCCGCAGGCATCTCAACAATGCCAATCCAGTATCCATTTGACTGCCATTCTTCCTGTGTGATTTTTCCAAAGCTCTTTAGGTCTCCAATTACCCTGGGATAATCCGTTGGAGAGAGTTTCACCGCAATTCTCACGGTATCGAATTTAATAGGGATTATTGGGCGAAGTGCAGCAAGAACATCTTGAATTTGGGAATCTGCAGGTTTGAACGGGTCAATGTGCACCTTGGCCTCCTTCATTGCTGCTTCAATTCTGGCTGGTGGATGTGGTGTCCCTGTCTGGGGATTGATTGCATTCCTCGCAATTATCTCAACTATCTGTTTTCGCTTTGCTTCCTGCATCTGTCTCCGTTGCTCAGTGGTTAGCTGAACCTCACCTTTCTGGATTATTATCTTTGCAATTTCCAGTGCATCATCGGTCCCAAAATTCTTCTTCAGATTCTCCTCAGAGGCCCGCTCCCCTTTTCTTGCATCCTTGAAAATTTCATCAATAACCAGATAATCCATGAGGTTTATCTCCTTTCCATCTCTTATCAACTGTACTGCCTTTGGGTCAACAAGGACCTCAAATGTGCACTCACCAATCTGAAGCCTTGCAACAACTGAATCTTCCAGCTTAACCATTTTTCACTTCACCTTCTCCAGATACTTCTGTACTTCCTCCAGAGGCATCCTTGTGAATGGTTTAGTTGTAGTTACTGTGCCAATCTCAACTGAGAGTGGAAGGTCCTTTGTTACCTCCTTCAATGCTTTCAACCCCAACACAATTGCCTCTTCCATTGAAAGTTGGTCCTTAAAATGCTCTTCGAAGTATTCCAGCACCTTCTCTTTGTTTGCACCTATGCATGCTGCCTTGTAGCCTGTGAGGGAGCCACTTGGGTCTGTCTCAAAGAGCTGAGGTCCAAACTCATCTACACCAGCAACAAGGAGAGAAGTGCCGAATGGTCTTACACCACCATACTGGGTATAGGTCTGCTTGTAGTCACAGATTCTCTTTACCAGCATCTCAACAGATATCTTCTCATTGTATGTAACCTTGTGAATCTGTGCAATTATTCTGGCATAGTCAACAAGCACCCTCGCGTCTGCAACAAGCCCAGAGGTTGCACACCCGATGTGCTCATCCAGCACATAGATTTTCTCAATAGAATGGGGAACTGCAAGTTTTGAGGAAACCCTTTTGTCTGCAACCAGTGCAACCCCGTCCTTGAACAGAATCCCCAGGGTTGTGGAACCTCGCTTTACTGCCTCTCTTGCATACTCTACCTGAAACAATCTTCCATCTGGCGAAAATACAGTTATTGCCCTGTCATATGCCATCTGACCCGGTTGCATATCCATACTAACACCAAGGTAGGCAGATATTGCACTAAAATATAAAGTATTCGCTATATCGTAAGACGTTGTGTTATCCCGTAAT
>JAWACX010000082.1:0-7492 GCA_038896575.1 Thermoplasmata archaeon | reverse complement strand
TTTGCAAACCAGAGAACAGAGCCCTCCGCCCAGACAGCATAGAGGGTTCCGAAGGCATAGCAGAGCCTTGGCGAAATGCTGGCATTAGAGGTGAGATTGGTATAGGTCCACACATCCACTGCGTCTCCATTTTGAGCTGAGCCACCGCTTTGCCCTTGCTCTGCAGAGGGCTTTTCACCCATTACTGGAACAGTTGGAACCAGCAACACTACAACAAATACTACCAAGACCACTTTTATTTTGCTCATATTACACCATATTTTTTTTTTTTGTATATAAGACTATCGGAGTTGTCAGTATCGAACGCATTGAAAAAACTTCTCAAAAAGAGTATGTCCCTTCTCTCCCTGCCTCTCACTCAATTTTCCACCCAACTTCTCAAAGTATGCGAACACATTTTCTACCAACCAGCAATCTGCTCTCTTTATTCCTACAATTCTTGCTTCTGAATCTTCTACAGCACTCTATATCTTTTTCTTTTCCTCTTTCTTTTCTTGCTCTCCCATTTGAAAGCTTCCTCGCTCAAACGGGCAATCACATTATTTACTCCTTGATATACCAGTGCGGTAGGGGCAATGCTGCCTCAGCAATTACAGCAGTGCTATCCACAAACGCATGGATGGTGGTGCTGGTTAATGTTATGGTGATTTCTCTCAAAATTGGGCTGTGGGACAAAAATCCAATGCTGGCTGTTTAAGAGGAAGAAAATAAGCCAGATAATTTATTTTGTCCCGCAGCCGGGCAAACAACAAACCTTATCTATTATGTGCGTTATTGGAGCCCGAGAGCATGCTCAGTGATGATGAAGTAAGGTTACTGGAAACCAGAGCGCTTGCAGTGCGCCGCCATATTATCAGGATGATTTACCTTGCGCAGTCTGGGCATCCTGGTGGCAGCCTGTCTGCAACAGACATCCTCGTTACCCTTTACTTCAAGTATTTGAAACACCGTCCTTCAGAACCCTACTGGCCAGATAGAGACAGATTTGTATTGAGTAAGGGGCATGGAGTCCCGGCACTCTATGCCGTCCTTGCTGAATGCGGTTACTTTCCGAAAGAGGAATTGCTTACGCTTAGAAAAATCAATTCAAGGTTACAGGGGCACCCGGACGCAAAGAAGCTGCCTGGAGTTGAGGCATCCACAGGCTCACTTGGTCAGGGACTGTCCATAGCATGTGGAATGGCATTGGCAGGGAAGATAGATGGAAAAAGCTACAGGGTTTACGCGTTGATAGGTGATGGTGAAAGTGAGAGCGGCCAGATATGGGAAGCTGCAATGGCAGCACATCACTATAAGCTGGATAATCTCACAGTTTTCCTTGACAGGAACAATCTCCAGATTGATGGATGCACCGAAAACATAATGTGTCTTGAGCCTTTGGGCGAAAAATGGAAGGCCTTTGGCTGGCATGTAATTGAAATCAATGGGCATGACTACAGGCAGATAGCCGGGGCAATTGAAGAAAGCTGGGAAGTCAAGGGGAAGCCAACGATGATAATTGCCAGAACAGTAAAAGGCAAAGGTGTTTCCTTCATGGAAAACAATGTGAACTTTCATGGAAAGCCACCAAACAGGGAGGAAGCAGAAAGAGCAATGAAAGAACTCGGGGATACACTATGAACTGGAAAAAGGAAAGCCTGAGAGATGCTTACGGCAAAGCTCTTGTTGAACTCGGAAGGGAAAGGAAGGAAGTTGTAGTTCTGGATGCAGACCTCTCTTCCTCAACCAAAACCTCTCTCTTTGCAAGAGCATTTCCAGATAGATTCTTCAATCTCGGAATTGCTGAGCAGAACCTGATGAGCGTTGCGGCAGGGCTTGCCTATGCTGGCAAGATTCCGTTTGCCTCCACATTTGCTGTTTTTGCCACGGGCAGGGCTTACGACCAGGTGCGGCAGTCAATCTGCTATCCCAACCTCCGTGTGAGAATAGTTGCAACCCATTCTGGATTAACTGTGGGAGGAGATGGTGCAAGCCATCAAATGTGTGAGGACATTGGGCTGATGCGTTCAATGCCCAACATCGCTATCTTTTCTCCATGTGATGCCCCCCAGACAAGGGAGGTAATAAGAAATGTTGTTGACTATCCGGGGCCTGTCTATGTGCGGCTTGTGCGCCAGGATTTGCCAACAATCACTGAAGGCCTTGAATTCAGGCTGGGAGAGGCACAGGTGCTTGTTGATGGTGCGGACATCACAATTATTGCAACTGGTAGTATGGTTGCTCCAGCCCTTCTTGCTGCAGGGCAACTGAAAAATCAGGGCATCTCTGCAAGAGTGATAAACATTCACACAATCAAGCCCATTGACCTCAAAACAATTGTAAGGTGCGCGAGGGAGACAAAGGGAATTGTTACCGTTGAGGAGCACACAGTGGCCACGGGGCTTGGAGCTGCAGTTGCAGAGGTTGTTTCTGAACACTGTCCAACTTTCGTGAAACGCATAGGGGTGCCTGACATCTTTGGAGAGTCGGGCGAGCCAGATGCTTTACTTGAGAAGTATGGTTTGAATGTGGAAAACATTGTGAGAAAGGCCAAAAGCATATTGGAGGTGAAAAAATGAAAATTTTTCTGGACACAGCCAATGTGAAGGAAATCCGGGAAGCGAACAGCTGGGGGATAATTGATGGCGTGACCACGAACCCGAGCTTGATTGCGAAAGAGGGCAGGGATTTCAGAGAGGTTGTGGAAGAGATTGCAGCGATTGTGGATGGTCCGATAAGTGCTGAGGTTGTGAGCCTGAATGCAGAGGGAATGGTTGCGGAGGGAAGAGAACTTGCGAAAATCCACAAGAACATAAACATCAAAATTCCGATGTGCGTAGAAGGGTTGAAGGCCACGAAAGCCCTTGCGAGAGAGGGGATAAAGGTAAACATGACGCTGGTGTTTTCCCCAAACCAGGCACTGCTTGCAGCAAAGGCTGGTGCAGCATTTGTGAGCCCATTTGTGGGCAGACTGGATGATGTGGGCCATGATGGAATGCGGATGATACCAGACATTGTTGAAATCTACAGAAACTACAATTTCAAGACAGAAATTATTGTTGCAAGTGTTCGCCATCCAATCCATGTTTACCAGGCTGCCCTTGCAGGTGCACATATAGCCACAGTCCCATTCAGCGTTTTGGAAAAAATGGTGAAGCATCCGTTAACAGACATAGGGATAGACAGGTTCCTCAAGGACTGGGAAAAGGTGCCAAAGAAAAAGTGAGGGGGCTGAGATTTGGAAGAATCTCTTGTGGGTCGGGAAAAGGAAATAGAATATTTCAGAAATGTGATTGAGCGATGCAAGACTGGAAGCGGGGCCACATACTTAATCACAGGCCCCATAGGCGTAGGAAAAACCAGATTGCTAGAGGAGATTGCAGCACTTTGTAGAAGCCAGAACCTTGCAGTCCTTTTTGGCAGAGGTTTAGACGAGAAATCCATTCCATACCTTCCATTTACGGATGCCCTTAGCAGTTACACCAAATCAGAGGCTGAGGCCTACACTCCCCTTGCCCTTTCCCTCGCTGTCGGTGAGACGAGAGGCATAGAGAACATAGACCTGGCGAGGGAAAGAGGAAGGATTCTGGAGTCCCTCTCAAAAAAGATTATGGAAATTGAGTCACGGGTTCCTGTGATTCTGATAATTGATGACCTCCAATGGGCAGACGCAGCTTCCCTCTCACTTTTCATTTATATTGCCAGAAACATCAGCGAAAGAAGAATCCTTCTCCTTGCAGCTTATCCGGATGAAGCAATGAAGAGTGAGAAAAATCCTGCTTTTGTGAATACTGTGATGCAGTTACGCTCTGAAAAACTTGCGAATGTTGTGGAACTGAAGCCACTCAGCTATGAGGCAATTCTCAAATTGCTGGAAATTGAATTCGGGACCTGGAAGATTCCAGAGGAGATTGCAAAGGTGATTTATGAGAAAACAGAGGGGATTCCCCTCTTTGTGACCGAATTTGTGCGAAGCATTGTTGAGGGTAACATCTATGATCCGAGCACGAGGGAGCTTAAAGTGCTACCAGAGCAACTCCAGATGCCTCCTTCGGTGCAGGCAATAATAAAAACAAGGCTCTCAACTCTCTCAGAAAATGCAAGAAAGCTTCTCACATATGCAAGTATTTACGGCAGAGTTTTTCGGTATGATGTGCTTGAAGCAATTGTGGAACTCGGCACTGAGGAATTGCTTGATGCGCTGGATGAATTACTGGAGAAGGAGTTCATCAGAGAGGAAACTGAGGAAACATATAGATTTGTCCACAACGCAATCTATGAGACAGTTTTTAATGAGGTTATTGGTGTAAGAAAAAGGATTGTGCACAGAAAAATAGGAGAGGCCCTGGAAAGGCTCCACAATACCCGGGAGTATGTCCCTGAAATTGCAAGGCACTATTACTTAGCCCAGGAATACAATAAGGCTGCGCCTTATGCCCTACAGTCTGCAGAAGACTTTGCAAAAATTTATGCTACAGAGGAAGCAATAAAATATGCAGAGATAGCCAGGTTCTGTTATGAGAAAACAGGAGAGAGGGAACAGTTGATGAAGGCTTCGCTTTTTCTTGCAGATATGTGGGTTCTTAATGGAAAATATGATGAGGCACAGAAAGCGTATGAGGATGTAAAGAAACTTGCTGAGAGAGAAGGAAATCTGGAAATGGTAGGAATGGCTGTCGCAAGAGTGGGGCTGTGCTACCATCGGAAGGGGTTGATGAATAAAGCGCTGGAACATTTACAGGAGGCTCTGGAAATTTTTGAAAAATCCGGGCTTAAGAGAGAATATGCCAGAACATTGAGACAGATTGGATGGGTTTATGAACGCAAAGGGGACTTTGTAAAGTCATTGGATTATGTATCCAGGAGTTTAACGCTTACAGAGGAGCTTGGAGACCCTGCAGAACTTGCAGATGCCTATCACAGGCTTGGCACAACCCAGTTGAGCATTGGCCTCATGGAGGAAGCAGAGAAGAACCTGAGCAAGGCGATAGAAATAAGGAAGAGTCAGAACCTTTTGAAAGGACTTGCAGACTCCTACAACAATCTCGGAGTTCTTTACCATGATACTGGCCACATTGAAAAGGCTGTGGAGTATTACCTGAAAGCAAAGGAAATTTATGCGAAAATAGGGGATGTCGTGGGCGAGTCAATGATGTCCAACAATCTTGGCATTATCTACCACGACAGGGGAGATTGGGAGAAGGCATTAGAGAATTACCTCCGGGACTACCACACAAACCTGAAAGTTGGAAATCTCTGGGGCCACATGATTTCTTCCAGTAACATTGGGAGTTTGTACAGAGAAATGGAAAAGTATGAGGAAGCCCTGAGGTATTACAATGAGGCCCTTGAATACTCTGAAAAGATAGGGGAGAAATGGATTTACTGCAGTGCACTCGGGAGTGTGGCAGAAATCTATGCAATAAAGGGCGAAATTGAGAGAGCCAGAGAGCTTGCTGAGCGATGCCTGATGATTGCTAAATCCACAGGTTCCAAGGAGTCGCTTGCATCTGCCCTTGCCTCCTTTGGAATTGTGCAGAGATATGCAAAGAACTGGGAGGAGGCTGAAGAGCATCTCACAAGTGCAAAGCTTCTTTATACTGAGATGAAAATGAAGAGTGGAATTGCCACTTGTGATGAGGAACTGGGAATTTTATATGCGGAGAAGGGAGAGGTTGAGAAGGCAAGAAAATTTTTTGAGGATGCATGCAGAGGTTTCAGTGAACTGGGCCAGGTTAGATCACTAGAGCGAATCCAGAAGACAATGAAAAAATACTCTTTATCTAACAATTGAGCCCTTTTCAAATTTTTTCTTGAGGGCAAAGGTAACAGGAATCCAGGTCATGAGAAGGACCCCGCTCGAAACCATCAGCATTCCCCAAACCGAAGTTGCATCGGTCCTCACAACTTTCTCAATCTCAATTTTCACACTTGCGTTCCATTCTTTCGTGATGTGAATCACATACTCCTTTGTGATTTTCTCTGGTGTGAGAAAACGGGCGCAACTCTCTGTTCCTGTTGTATTGTTAAATGTCTGGTTGAAGTAGGGATAGTATCCACCAGTGGCATAGTGGGCACCAAAATCACTTGCCTCTGCAATTATCACCTGGGCCCAACCATGGGTCACCGTGATTTTCATTGTATCTGCATACGAGAACCCATGGGCATCTCTGGGCACAAAAGTTATGTTGAAGTATTTTCCAGCCCCAATATTCAAATCTGTCTTTGTAAGTTCTTTTATGGACACTGGTAATGCTGGATGGAACATAAATGCACCAGCAACAATGAGAAATACTCCGTAAATTACTGCCTTTTTCATACTTTTTTTTGCAGCAAGCACCCTCCGGGTATCGCTTACCTCAAACGCAATTTCAGCAAGGGCAAACGCACCAAAGAACCAGACAGATGTGAAGATGCCTGTGAGGGCTATTGTAACCGCATCAGGAATCGGGAGATAAAAGGGGCTCAGGCTCCCGCCTGCAACCAGAAAAACTATGATGAGGAAAAAGAAGATCGCGCCAATAACCCTTCTTAGGATTTTTCGTACCTGGCTAAGTTTTTCAAGGCGTGTGAGTTCCGTTTCCTTCATCGGTCTCAAAATGGAATTGGTGTATATATTGGTTGTTGTGATATCCTGATTTTTGTGGAAAGAAGTGGATTTCAGACTTGGGTAGTGAGAAATCACTAACTTCCCAACTTTTGAGTAATATGTATCTCAAGCTCATTAAGGAGTTTTCTCGTGGATTTTGGTACCTCATTCAGAAGGTTCTGCTCACCCACAGTCACAACATAAACTTTGGATAGCTCCCAGAGGACATCATGCACACTGTATTCCTCCAGCAACTCTTTTCGTCTCAAATGGTCCAGTATCTGAGTGTATAGATGGAGGGCAAGAAATAGAATGAATAGATAACCCTGAAGTTTCTCTCTGCTCTGCATCCATGTTTTGTCTGCCTCCAATGTATTTTTCAAACTCTCAAATATTTGTTCAATCTCCCGTCGTTGTTTGTACAGTTCATATACTTTCATTGGGCTATCACCAAGATCTGTGATGAGAGCCAATGTTCCCAGTCTATTCCTATTTCTCTGATAATCTTGCTTTGTGAGTCTTCCCTCATGGACCTTACGGAGAAGTGCCAGTTCCTCTTCCGCACCAATCTGTTTGTCCAGATACTGAATAATCCTCCGCCCGTTCCAGGTATATTCTCTCCACCATTGCACACTTTCCTTGTAGAGAAAATGCTCCTTGTATTGGTTTTGTGAGGGATATTGTAAGAATGGAAGGTCTCGTGGCAATGGAACTATATAATGGATATGAGATTGATGCGCTTCCAGTTTCGCTAAATTCTCAGCAGAATAAAATCCCTTGTCGCCTATCACAATTGCGTTTTTTATTTCGCTTTCCTCAATTGCTTCAATCAGGTTCTGTGCACTTGAGGCACTACCTGGTAACAGTCTGATGTAGCACGGAAGATGTGTAGATAATCCCCATAAAAGCAATATCTGGAGTTGG